>CAZTAS010000121.1:11128-18612 GCA_964611635.1 uncultured Thermodesulfobacteriota bacterium | reverse complement strand
CCGGCCAGTCTTGGAGCCGGATGGAGAGCGGGAGAGATGAGGGGCTTAATGCCATCTGGGGCAGTGGTCATGGCAATGTTTTCGCCGTTGGTCGTCTTGGAATCATCCTTCACTATAACGGCCAATCATGGAGCCGGATGGAGAGCGGGACAGATGAGCATCTTTGTGCCATCTGGGGCAGTGGTCCTGAAGATGTTTTCGCTGTTGGTTGGAATGGAACCATCCTGCACTACAACGGCCGATCATGGAGCCGGATGGAGAGCGGGACAGGTGAGATTCTTTGGGGCATCTGGGGCAGCGGGCTAGACGATGTCTTCACAGTGGGTAGAGCGGGAACTATATTGCATTATGACGGCACATCGTGGTCAATCAGCGCAGATCCTTTCCTCGCGCAATATAATGATCTTAGTGGCGTATGGGTGGCACCAAGCGGAGAGGCATTCGCAGTGGGAGATTCTGAAACCATACTTCGATTCATTGAGGTGGATGAGGGGACAGGAGAGCCTCCAGAACCGGGAGTTCCTGTGAGCCCTCCGCCCGTGGTAAGCTTCGAGTTCCCCAACGGCTCCACTCCTTCCGCGGGGCACTACTGGAACGTCAACGCGTGGATTTACGGTGCAAGGGACCTGGAGCTGGATTTCTATTTCTGCTTTCAGATGACTGATGGGAACCTGTATTTCTTAGCCGACGAAGGCGCCCGTCTGGGCGGGCCAAACGAGCCGCTCCCATTATTATCCAATCACCAGATCACCAGCGACCAAGTCTCTTACTTGCTTATCTGGCCGATGATGGTGCCGGAGGGTGCTGCCGGGGATTACCCGCTGTACTTTGCCGTGGCGCGGCCAGGCAGCCAGGAAGTCCTCTCGCTGGCCCAGGATGTGCTGAGTATACAGCCGTAAATTCGTTGCAGGAAGAATTGGATATGTCAGGGAAACAACGATTTGCAGGGTGATTTTTTTAGGTTCCTGATTAAATCAAGGAAGGCACAAGAGATCTTTGGTTGACTCAGATAGTAAGCTTGGATGTCCGATTTATGTTCTCCTGTTTTGGGGAGGAGCTTATCCCCTCCGCCAACACCAATGAAATGTTTGTTTCCACAGCCAAAAGATATCCGATATGGTTCAATCAGGGCTCAGTGTGGCATACAAATGATGGCGGGGGCAACTGGAACGAGATCACAGGAGACTTGCCCGTAAGAAATGTCGTGGCCCTCGCCTATCGGGATGGATACCTCTATGCAGCCACCTGGTGCGCCAATGTCTACCGTACGAATATTTCCTCCATACAACCAATTCCCACCTGCCAGGTAAGTGTCCGATCCGACAGTTCTACCTATTCCAGAGGGGATACCATGAACATTTTAGCAGACATTACCTGCAACGCCACCGTAGACATTTACCTTGCCCTGCTCGACCCTGAGGGGTGGATCATATCTTTTATTTATCCCGACGATGTCGACAGGAATAATCAGGTTGTTCCGTTTTTTGTGAACGTCCCTTTGAATGGATCCTGGCAGGACGTCCCCATCTTTCGGTTTCCGTTCGAATCAGACGATACTCCCGGTACTTATATAGGTTACCTAGTTTTTACTCTCGCGGGCTCTGACCCCTCCCGGGTTGCCAACTGGCTGGCATACAGCAGTATGAACATCACACTTGAATGAGTTTGATGGAGGCTTAAACTGTGATGAACTGGCCCTCGCGCTTTTGTGCATGCCCAAGTACGTGAAGTTGAAAGCGATATAAGATTCCAGCTTCCGGCTATGAGGTCAGCTTTTGGTATTTGACAATAATCGGCTATTCTTTTTACAAAAAATTTTGATTTCGAAACATACCGATAAGGAGGTATAAAATGTCAAAGAGGAGGTTTTTTCTGGGGACTTGCATCCTATCAATCTCAATCCTCACATGCTCCCTCTTGTTCGCCCAGAATCTTGAATATCCCTCTGGTTTTGACTTCGTTGAGGTGCCGGATCCTCTTTCCGGTGATAACCCGACCTATCCCTTGATTCCAAGAAACGTCCCTGTAATTGGTGAGTCCTTCCATGATCTTCAGTTTGGAACAGTCCTGACGCGAGTGACCCAGATTGATGGTACCAGTGGAAGGCATGAATACTCTCGCTTCGATCCCTTCAACGTTGATCAATCCATGATTGCCTTACACCTGGAGGGAGATTATCGGGTGTACCGCACACAGTCGCTTCCATATAACCAGAGCAGTAATGCATTTATCACCTTGAGTGACCTGGCAGAGCCTCGGTGGGATCCCACTGATCCCGATTTGATTTGGGGACTTCAGGACTTTAGTATACTCATAGTTAATGTTCAAACAGGCCGGACAACCGTTATAAAGGATTTCTCTCAAGATCCCACCATCGGGCCTGTTATAACAGCAGAGCCTGATCTTTACCGTATTACCACCAGACAAGAAGGAGAGGCGTCTCGCGACAGACGGTTCTGGGCATTTCTTCTTCAGGGAGTCAATGAGGAGTATAGGGCAAGATATCTCTTCACCTGGGATCGCCTTGAAGACAGTGTTTTAGGCTTATACTCGATTCCTCTTAATGAATCGGAAATTGACTGGGTAGGCATGTCACCAAATGGGAATTGGGTGCTGATTGGTGGAGATTCATACAACGGCGGGAACCTTGCCGGGCTTACCATGGCGAATAAAGAGCTTACACGATTCCACAGACTGGATTATACAACTGCTCATTCTGATGTTGGGCTCGATATCCAGGGCAATGAAGTCATAGTGATGCAGAATGTTCGAACAGACTATATTGACTTGATTCCAATTGATTGGAATACTCAACCGATTCTGGAACCAGGTGGGAGTTATGACGGCACCAACCGGACGCCTCTAATACGCTTATTCTATGATTCGCAATCTTCCATTGGGCTTAATAGTGGTGTGCATATTTCCTGCAATGTCCCCGGCCATTGTGTCGTTTCAACATTCATTGAACCCGGCCTGGCGGAACAAAACTGGCTGGATCGAACGATCACGTTAGTTAAACTGGATAGAGCTAATCCGCGTGTTTTCTACCTGGCCAAGGTTTATAGCACCACCGGAGCATACTGGGAGGAGACTCACGCCACAATAACCAACGATGGCTCAAAGGTGGTCTGGGCGTCAAACTGGAACCAAAATGTGGGAGCGGAACAGGTTTTTCTCATGCAACTGGATATGCCGCCCAATTGGATGGAATGCCAGGTGAGCGTCCATTCCGACAGTTCTACCTATTCCAGGGGGGATACCATGAACATTTTCGCGGACATTACCTGCAACGCCGCCGTGGATATTTACCTTGTCCTGGTGGACCCCGATGGGAGGATCATCTCTTGTATCTATCCCGACGAGATCGACAGGAATAATCAGGTTGTTCCGTTTTTTGTGAACGTCCCCTTGAATGGATCCTGGCAGGACGTTCCCATCTTCCAGTTTCCGTTCGAATCAGAGGATACTCCCGGTTTGTATACAGTTTTCCTGGTTTTCACTCGTTCGGGATCAGACCCCTTCCGGTTTGCCAACTGGCTGGCATACAGCAGTATGAATATCACTCTTAATTGAGAAAATTTTTTCTCTTCGAGATTCGGCTCGAAAAACCCGGAGGCAAGCATAGAGAAAATTTTCAACCCTGCGGCAACTAAACGCCAGGATTAAGGGCGGTTTCGCCATAATGGCACGAATCCCGCAAAAATAAAAGTCTCTCCACAGGCTTCTGGGGGACCGTTACCCCAAAAACCGGATTACACCCCTGGAGGAAAAAAATGTTGAGGCCGGTCTGGAGTATCGCACACGGGCTGTTCAAATTCGACAGGCAGTGCGCGAAACACGGCAGCTTCAACGCCGGTTTAAGCGCCGGCATTGGTAATAGGGTCATGACACAGTTGCATTACATCTGTTTTTTTGCCCAGTTTTATTTCAACAACTACCTGTATTTTTTATTGACATTTGATATTTTTTATGCAATGAAATTAACATGAATTGCTGAATTGAATACTGAAATATTTTGTGGTCGTCTCTATAAAACAGTTCTTCATCGGAAGGGCGCCATGAATGGAACCGCCATAGAAAACCCCTTTTTCCCTTGATGGGAGGAGGGGGTTTTTTATTTTTTGGGGTACATTACAATCTTTCAACGCCGCTTATGGCCCAAAATGTATAAAAAGAACATGTGTTTTTACAAGCTACCAATTTTGCATTACTATTTGACCATACTAAGATTATTTATATTTCATAGATTTTTTATTTTTCCTAAAACGCTTTTTGTATTTCTTATAATATTAAATATATTCTTTTTTGGCATAAACTTAAAATTAAGTTTTGCTCAAACTACTCAAGAAGGTATTACTAATCTAATAAGAGACATAGAAGAGCACTATGTCTTATTGAGCAATATCTACGGTACCGGTTTTGTTGATAATATTATTTCTCAGCTTAATAAGTATGATGGAAGCCCAATGGCTCAGGCCGATCAACTGGTTTATTCTCTCGGACAGGTACAAGAAGACGCGGATGCAGACAATAAGGTCTTTATCGATAATATAATTAATTTCTATGATTCCTATGACAGTTTTTTAAATGCCTTAGGTTTTGTTACAAGGTTCACAAGTCTTATTTCATGCATGACTTTATCAATAATTCATGAGTCGATACTTTTTTTACTTGATCGTTACATTGAAATGGTGGGTAATGTAGTACACAAATTTATAAATAGTATGGAGATTAGAAATGACCTTTTCAGGCAAGACGGCAATTCGCGGGGAATAACGTTAATAGAAGATCATAATAAAATTGAGATTTCGCTTCCTTTTATCGGCTTGCCACTGAGAATGAATAAATATGATTTTTTAAGCAATATAAGTGTTTATTATGATTTTTTGAGAGATGGATCGGGTGGTTATTGGAGATACGGTGATAATTATGCTTTGCTGATCGGGATTAGGGGTGAAGATGCACGTCAATATCATGATTGCGCGATTTTATTAAGTTTCCCATCCGAGAATGGAGATGATTACGTCTATGCAACTTACGTCAATCAATCAATTTGGCACAATATGGATGAATTTCTTGCCGTATATTTAATACCGAGAATTGTTTTTAATAACGTAAATCAACCAGGCGGCAGATTGATTGTTAAGCTGTTCGTTAACATAGAAGAAGAAAATACTGGTTTTCGCTCAGCAGAAGCCCCATTTAGCCTCAGATCACTGGATGATCTATCCGCTATAAGAATATCAAACGTAGGAGTTTCAAATGTTACAAACTCATCGGCTAAAATAACCTGGCAGACTGACGTGGTGTGCAGCAGCACTGTGCACTACGGAACAAACCTCGACAATGCAAGTTCAGTATCTTCGCCAGTTTTGACCAATAACCATTCTATAACTTTAACAGGCCTAGAACCAAGTACAACTTATTATTTATATGTCAGCTCGACCGATAGGTATGGGAATATAGCCGATTCAAGCGAATCCTTATTTACAACATTAGCACTTGAAATACCTTCAGGCTTAGGCCAACCACATATAGAGAATTTTGAAGGGAACTTTGATAATTCTAGCGAAATTGATTACTATGATATTAATATTTCTAGGCCTTCAATATTGGATATATCTATTGTTTACAATGAAACAGGCGGTTCCTTGAGTCTAAATCTCATTCCTCCTGGTGATACAAATTCCATTGGTGGCAGTGGGACTTATCTAATTGACCAAAGTGAAATTGGGACCTTCACCCTTGAAGTCGGTGAAAGTGGTAGCTCGCAATATCCAACGGGGAATTTCGGAATCCATATCGAAATTACTCCTGTGGAAGATAACGTATTTTTCGATGAAAACAATAATACCGAAGCAATGGCATACGAAATAAATCTGAATGAGATAACTTATCATTTTTTGGTAAATCAAGATAATGCAGGATATAGCCATTATGGTGGTGATTTAGACTGGTACAAATTTACGGTGCCACAACCAGGGATACTTTCAGTTAATGAGGAAAATGTAATAATAAAGACTAGTGGAGGAGGTGGTGCAGCTTTATTAAATTTGTATAAAGAGGGTGATTTAATCAATCCTATCAGGAGCATATCTTGGGGAGCAGGTGTTTGCACTGCACCTTGCTTTACTCCTAATTTATCATTAAGCCCACTATACATAGATATTTCGGAGACAGGTAATTATTATCTAAAATTAGTGATTATTGATGACAAATTTAACCTAGGTCATGAAAAAGTTTACTCATTTTCTCCTTATACACTGACTGTAAATTTTGATCCTTTAGAAGAAGTGATATATTCTGGGGAACCTAATAATAATACATCAGAAAATGCGACGCTCATAGGATTGAACACTCCGATAGAAGGATATTTAGTGGCTTACTCTAATAGTAGCTATGATCATTTCGGTGGTGATATTGACTGGTACAAATTTACGGTGACTCAACCAGGAATACTGTCAGTTAATGCAGAAAATGTGGTAGTTCGATCTGGCGGTTGGGCACTTGGTAAGGCTGTACTCAATTTGTATAGAGAGGGTGATTTTAACAATCCAATTCGGAGCGGATCAGCTGTGAGAGGCTTAGAGAACTGTGATCCTTGCTTTCGAGATTTATCATTAAGCCCAATATACATAGACGGCTTGGAGACAGGTAATTATTATTTAAAATTAGAGATAGTTTTCGACGACTATTGGAATGATGGTCATGAACAAGTTTTTTCATTTTCTCCATATACACTCATAACAACCTTTGATCCTTTAGAAGAAGTGATATATTCTGGGGAACCTAATAATAATACATCAGAAAATGCGACGCTCATAGGATTGAACACTCCGATAGAAGGATATTTAGTGGCTTACTCTAATAGTAGCTATGATCATTTCGGTGGTGATATTGACTGGTACAAATTTACGGTGACTCAACCAGGAATACTGTCAGTTAATGCAGAAAATGTGGTAGTTCGATCTGGCGGTTGGGCACTTGGTAAGGCTGTACTCAATTTGTATAGAGAGGGTGATTTTAACAATCCAATTCGGAGCGGATCAGCTGTGAGAGGCTTAGAGAACTGTGATCCTTGCTTTCGAGATTTATCATTAAGCCCAATATACATAGACGGCTTGGAGACAGGTAATTATTATTTAAAATTAGAGATAGTTGTAGACGAATATTACAATGATGGTCATGAAAGAGTTTTTTCTTTTTCTCCTTATACATTAACAGCAAATTTTGATGCTGAGAGCATCAGTAGACCTGACACACCCACGGGCGACACAAGTCCGATTATCGGACAGAGTTATATTTATTCCACCAGCGGTGCCACCAGCAACCTTGGCCATACAGTGGACTATTCCTTCGACTGGGGTGACGGCAGCTCTCCCAGCCCATGGTCAACATCCACAAGCGCATCTCACACATGGTCGGATACGAATCAACACACGGTTACAGCCACTGCTCGATGCCAGACTCATAATGATATAACA
>CAZTAS010000121.1:0-11028 GCA_964611635.1 uncultured Thermodesulfobacteriota bacterium | reverse complement strand
AATACCAGTGATGGCTTGACGATTACCCCTATTCCCCAGGAGAGCATCAGCAAGCCCGGCACCCCCACGGGCGAAACAAGCCCCACTGTGGAACAAAGCTATACATATACAACCACTGGAGCCACCAGCAACGTGGGGCATACGGTGGAGTATTCCTTCAACTGGGGCGACGGCAGCTCTCCTAGCCCATGGTCAACATCCACAAGCGCCTCTCACACATGGACAGACACAAATCAGCACACGGTTACAGCCACTGCTCGATGCCAGACTCATAATGATATAACAAATACCAGTGATGGCTTGACGATTACCCCTATTCCCCAGGAGAGCATCAGCAAGCTCGGCACCCCCACGGGCGAGTCCAGTCCCACTGTTGGGCAAAGCTACACGTATAGCACCAGCGGTGCCACCAGCAGCCTGGGCCATCAAGTTGAGTACTCGTTCAACTGGGGCGATGGCAGCTCACCAAGCCCATGGTCAACATCTACGAGCGCATTTCACACATGGTCGGATATGAATCCGCATACGGTTACAGTGACAGCCCGATGCCAGACTCATACAAATATAACAAATACAAGCGATGGCTTGACGGTTAATCCAGTTCAGCAGGAGACCATCAGCAAGCCCGGGAGGCCCACAGGCGAGCCCCGCCCGGTTGTGGGGCAAAGCTATACGTATTGTACCACCGGGGCCACCAGCAACCTGGGGCATACGGTGGTATATTCGTTCGACTGGAGCGACGGCAGCGCTCCCAGCCCGTGGTCCACATCCACGTGCGCAAGCCACACTTGGACAGATACTATTCCGCACATGGTCAGGGTAAGGGCACGATGCCAGATCCATACGAATATAACAAATATCAGCGATGGCTTGAGGGTCAATAGAAAGAGATCAATCGCCCCCATACTAAACATATTACTGGATGATTGATATATTACTGCCTCGTTTTAAGGACTGGCACTTATCTCCACACACCAATAATTCCCCACCGGCCTCAGCAACTCATAGGCCTCCCCCTTGTAATGGCTGGTTCTGGAGCACCACC
The DNA here is from genome assembly GCA_964611635.1 of uncultured Thermodesulfobacteriota bacterium. Classification (GTDB taxonomy): domain Bacteria; phylum Desulfobacterota; class JAFDED01; order JAFDED01; family JAFDED01; genus JAFDED01. Next base: position 9,983 of record CAZTAS010000121.1, on the reverse strand, counting down.
GGTATAATGGGAGGGCTTGACAAGACGCGCCTAAGTGTGGTTTTATTATTTTGATTTTTGTAAGAGAATTCCAAAATAATAACGGTGTATCCACCAATAAAACAGCGATTTGTCTTTTCCATCGTGCAGATTTAGAATTATTCATCGTTCATTGAGTTCACTTCTTACATTTATTAGCCATGGCCGATACACAACAAGTAATTATATCCGAGGAAGGCACTTTTGTGGCCCCTCAGGCTATGGTCTGCTCTGATGACCCGCACGTCTCCCGGGTTGGGGCGCAAGTTCTTAGTGCAGGGGCCAATGCCGTGGACGCGGTGGTTGCCGCTGCTTTTGCTGCCGGTGTGGTTCTTCCACACCGGTTTAGCCTGGCTGGCGCCGGCGGCCTTATTCTTGTATGGCTGGAAAAGGAAAGCAGGGCTTACGCGGTGGATTTTCCACCTGTAGCTCCGCTGGAGGCAAAGCCGGGAACATTCGGGCTCCTTCCATACGGTGAGGTAAAGGATCAGAGCCATCTGATCGGAGCGAGGGCTGTTACCGTGCCCGCTGTTATGGCCGGTCTGGCCAGGGCTCTTGAGCAATTCGGAACCCTGTCCCTGAAAGAGGCGGTTGGTTCCGCGATAGAGCTGGCATCGGGGGGATTTCGCGTGCATGCATCCCTGGCCCGGGCTACACACCAGCCTCATATCCACAAGTTTCCCGAGACGGCCCGCTGCTTTCTCAGAAAAAATCACCCACTGCGCCCAGGTGCCAATCTGGTTCTGGCGGATCAAGGGGCGCTTCTTAAAAAGCTGGCGGAAGAAGGCCCTGATGCGTTTTATCGGGGAGATGTGGCCCGCAGCATTGTGGAACATCTGCGCTCCATGGGCGGACTGTTGAGCCTGGAGGACATGGCTCAATATCGGGTGCGTGTGTACCCGGCATTTCGAGGCGATTATCGCGACGCATTGATCTTCGGCGGCCCGGCTTCCACCTCAGGCAGCCCCCTTCTTTTCCTTACCCTCAATATCCTCGAAGGTCTCAGCCTAAGGCCACTTCCATGCCGCTCCATCGAGTCTGTCCACTGGGTAGTGGAAGCAATTAAGCTCGCCTGGGAAGAACATCGCAAGACAATAGCTTATGTGGGAAAAGAATTACATCCCTTTGAATGGATGGCGGCAAAGAGTCTTGCGGCCAAGCTCCGATCAAGGATTGATCCGAACAGCGTCGCTGTCCGGAGCCCTACTTACAGGACCCCTCTGGGCCTCTATCCCGACACCTCATCCCATATCGCCGCGGTGGATGCAGATGGCAACATGGCCGTGTTCTCCCAAACCCAGGGTGCGGAGTTGTTCGGCTCCGGCGTTACCATCCCGGGATGGGGCCTTGTGATGAATAATGGCATGGCCTTCTTCGATCACCGAAGGGGCCGGCCTCACTCCCTTGAGCCCGGGAAAAGAGCGCGCGTTCTCATGGGGTCTATACTGGTCTTGAGACAGCACCAACCGTTCCTTGCAATCGGAGCAACCGGAGGTTTATCCGCCGTGGCTCCTCTGGTTCACTTGCTGGTTGATATAATCGAACATGGCCATGCACTTCCGCAGGCCTTTGCGTCTCCCCGGCTATTTTACAAAGAAGGCGGCAGCGTTGTGGTAGAGCAAATTCTTCCGCCCATGGTCCGCAAGGGTCTTCAGAAAATGGGTCATCCTCTTGAAATCATTAAGAAGGATCGAAAGATTCCAGGACCGACACTGGGCATCCAGGTGGACTCCCAGGTGGGAAATCGCACGGGAAGCATCGATCTCCGGAGAGATGAAGGTGGATTGGCGGGTTTCTGATTACAATTCGTGCTCATACTTGCCCTCCACCCTGACACGATTTTCCCGCCGGAGGGCGATCAGCCTTTTAAAAAGTTCATCGCAGAAAGCGCGGAGCACAAAGAGGAAATATTCGTATAACAAGGCCTTTTGCTTTATTTCTTTGTGATCCCTGCGATTTTCGCTGTAAATTCTCTTCACCCCATTCCTTCTTCCGCTGCGTTTCGCATTGCTCGTAAATTCGCCTCGGGGGCATCGGCAATCGCCACCGAGCAACTCGGCCCCAGCAAAAAGCGTCGCGCCCTGGTCTGGATCAGGGCACGCCGGACCTGTGATTTTACTTCCTCGGCGCTCCCTTCGGCCAGCACCCGGAGGTTCACCCCGCCGGCAACTGCCGTGGGCACAATGGTCTTGCCCTCGGCCATATTTGGATTTCCCCCTGAGTGCATGTCCCAGTGGATGGCGTGAACCGGGTAATCAGCCATGGCATCCAGGTGTATGCGGTCTCTGCACAGGTGTAAGATATTAAACTGAAGATTACGGGCGGCCTCCAGCACCAGCATGTCGTGGGGCCAGGCCAGTTCCCTGTACTCCCTGGTTGACAACATTTCGTCGTTGGCCCATGTGGTGGCGAAGTAGATTCCGTCCACGCCTGCCGATGTCAACTTGCGGACAAAATCTGCAAACGTCTCGGCAATGGCGGCCAGTCCCTGGCCCACGGCCTTGCTGTCCTCCCGGATGTGCCGTTTGATTGCCTCAATGTTGAGATTGGATAGGTAACCGGCCACCATCAAGGGGAAAAAAACCGTCATGATAAAGGGCACTTGGCCCCGAAGCCCCTTGCGGATCAGCTCCACCGCGCGCAAGTGTTCCCCCAGCACCCCCTGATCCGCAGGCAGAGGCTCCAGCTTCTTCCAGTCCTCCGTCTCGCGCAGGGGATAGCCTGTGCACACGGGTTTGTCACCCGGTCTTCCCGACTGACTGTAAGTGTATCCCCAATCCTCGGCGTGGTAACTGGCGCGGGGGTTGATTTTCATAAAATCCCAATCGTATTTATCCTGGAAGGAGAGCATGGCCTCCGCCAGCCCTTCCGCCGTGTGCTCCATGTGGTAAAAGTGACCCCAGGCGCTCACCGGCACCCGGTCCACCGACTTTCCCTCCAGGGCCACCTGCACGCGTTCATATCGGTTCATCCCTTTCCTCCATCTGCAAGTGAGAGGGTATTATATGTCATTGTCCCTCAGTTGACGGAACATTGAGTACTGTATCCTAGCGGAATGGGTCACATTTCAAACTGAGTAAAACACAATGAGTGATTTTTAACAATCGTTTTATGAAAAATTTTTCTTAAAAAATTGCGACTATACGGATCTCGCCTCAGTGGCTCCAAACGCACATTGACTTTAATTAATAGCTGTGAGATCATAATACTAGTAAAACATAGGTTTATCACGGAGAAATCAAAGTCATCGACAAATCCTTCTTTAAAGATTTGACGGACTTCTGGTAGTGTTGATAGCAATATTGTTTCAAGGAGAATGCAGCTTATGGGAAGAGCGGAAGATCTTTTTAACCGTCTTAAACAAAATAGAGAAAAAGCGATTGACGAAATGATCTTAGATCGTCAATCTGAGGAGCTTTTTCTGGATTTTAAGCGTTCATCTGACAACGGTAGAGGGATAAAGCTGCATGACATAGATAGATCAAACCTGGCCAAGGCTGTATCAGGGTTCGGAAATTCTGAAGGTGGAATAATTGTGTGGGGAGTAGCTTGCAGCAGAAAGCCTGATGAGGGCGATATTGCCCGCGCTAAAGTACGTATACATAAGCCAAAGCGATTTAAAAGCTGGCTTGAAGGCGCAATCTCGGGCTGTACAGTGCCACCTCACCCATTAGTCCAGAATTTAGAAACAGAATCTTCTGATATTGAAACTGGCTTTGTAGTTACTTATGTTCCCAATAGCTATCTAAAGCCCCACCAGTGTATCAAACCACCACAGTATTACATTCGAGCTGGTTCTGATTTTGTTCCAACTCCTCACGCAGTCCTGGCTGGTATGTTTGGTTCTCATCCTCAGCCCTTTGTTTTTCACGAATGGACAGAGGAAAAATTTGATATTAATTATAAGACCAATTCTGTGAAATTCACGATCAGGTTCACACTTAGAAGTCATGGGCCAGGATTCGCCAAAGATCTTTACGTCACTGCCAAGGCAGCAGCATCCAAGCCCGAAGGACCATCAAATGTTGGCATTACACTGTCAGATCAATATAACTGGATAGAACAATACCCTAAAGAAGCATCATTCAAGAGCCTAGTGTCAAAAGATTCTTTTAAGCTTGCACCAGGCGCCTTTACTCAGCCACTCATGTTGGAGTACACATTAATACCTCCCTTTCTTTCTGATCTATCGTATGAAATCACATTTGGACACGCAACTTCTCCTGTAAGAATGATCGAGGGCAAAGCAGATAAGGAAACACTTCATCAGGCTTTCGATGAACTTTTGAAAGACATTAAAGATATTGATAAAAAAGAAAAAGCCAAAATCAATTTCAAGAAAAAAGTCATGGCATTGTAGGAGCATGATCTTCTTTACCATGAAACCCATGGACAAGAATATAATTTTATCTGAGAAACTTGAGTAAAGACATCATCTTGTCTCGTCTTTCGCACATTAGGAGGCTGACATGAAAGGGAAGGCTTTTGTTCTTTGGATTTGTTTCATGCTCTTGGGGTTTGTGGTTATACATCGTGCAGATGCCGTTGGAGAGCACCAAGGCGCTGTCAAGTTCAAGACTTTCAGGTACATCGACCAACAGGGGATAGGCATGGAGGCATTTTCCATGCTTATCCCCGCGGATTGGAAGTTTCAAGGGGGGATCCAGTGGAAGATGGATAATCCCGCCATGCCCGCAGTAGCCGCCTTCCGGGTGACAAGCCCGCAAGGGACGGAAGAGATGGAAGTTTTCCCGAACCAGATGTTCTTCTGGACTAATAACCCCATGATCCTTTCCACCTTTCCCATGGGATCTCGCTATTTCGGTTCAGAGGTTAGGCCTCCGGCCGGCAGCATGAAAGATCTTTTCACCGGCATCCTTATCCCGCGATTCCGAGGCAATGTGCCGGAGCTGCGCGTGATGGAGGTAAAGCCGCTGCCGGATCTCGTCCAACAACTGAGGGCAGGCCAACAGGCAGCGCCTGGAGGGAACACGTCATCGGAGGGTGGAAAGGCAAGAATAGAATACAGGAAAGACAACCGCTTGATGGAGGAAGAGATGTTCGCCGTCATGGAGGCGAATGCGTTCTCAATCCCATCCATGATGGGCCAGATAATAAACGTGAACTGGATGGCGGACTATCTCTTTTCATTCAAGGCGGAAAAGGGAAAACTGGATTCCCACGCAAAGACGTTCCAGACCATGCTCAATTCTTTCAAGATACACCCCCAGTGGTTCAACAAGTATACCCAGTTGACCGATTACCTGATCAGGGCGCAGATTCAGCAGATACAAAATATCGGCCAGATCAGCCGCATCATCAGCCAGACAAGCAATGAAATCAGCGACATGATAATGGACTCCTACCAGCAAAGGCAAGCGGTCTATGATCGGATATCCACCAATTTCAGCCGGACGATCAGGGGAGTGGATGCGTACACAGATCCTGTAAGTCGAGGCACCGTAGAGCTTCCAACCGGTTACACACGTGCATGGACCAACAATCTAGGAGAATATGTCCTCTCCGATGACCCCAACTTCAATCCCAACATAGGCTCTCAGCAGAACTGGCAATTGATGGAGAGAAATCCTTAAGAATCAGAGCGGCATGAGGAAGAATGTCCCGGGGTCGGTGTACTAAATTTTCCCAATAATAATCAAACAGATCAAAGGGGTGGAAAAAAATCGTTGCTAAACCGTTCTAAAATAGAGAAAATAATTAATATGATTACCTTAAGCTATTTAATTGCCAAAATGAAATGATGTTTTTGGAGGTGTGCTCATTAATCCTTTACAATGCCATGAACAAGAGCAATATAATCTGCTGTAATGAGTTGGTAGGCTGGAGACTCAACGTTGCTTTTTTACGCCTTGTAAATAGCTATGCGCGCTCCGTTCTTGCCATTGCCATTGAGGGTACTGTAGAGCGATTCAGACGTAAGCACACCCTTGAGTCCATTGCAGCAAATAAGGTGGTTCAGGAGGTTCGCTCATTAATGGGATGCGCCTGTCCTTTTGTTTCTTCCTTTGAGACGCTGGCACAGAGAATCCTGGAGGGAGGAGGGATATCTCTTGACCGGCCAGCTGAAGCTTTCCGAGATATCCTGTCACTCAAATCCCTGGTGCCTTGGAGTGTTATGGCCTTTGCCAAGCTCAAATTACCCCTTACTTTTCGCACCGGTATGCCGGGAGATGTCTGGAAAGGTCCCAGCAGTTGGCTTAACCTGGAAGGCTACCCTGTTTTAAGGGATGAGAAGTCTGTTGTGGCCTCACCCGTAATCTTTGACGAAGGCGCCTTGGTAGAAGCCGATTGTTACGAGATCCTTCTGGTTTGTTACGCACCGGCCACAATGGCGCGGGAGGTAAACGCCAAGGGACACCTTGGTCAATTGGTGCACATGAGTGCCGTTTATCGTTTTATTGAAGAAAGAGCATTTTTACCCAAGGAAGGAGTGAAACAATCTTAAAATGCAGATTTCCTGCCGTGGAAGATATGCAACCCGCGCCATGATAGAACTGGCCTTGCATCATGGCAAGTCGCCTCTGCCATTGAGATCCATTGCCCAAAGCCAGGACATATCCAAGAAATATCTGCAGCAGTTGATGGGGATCCTAAAGCATGCTGGTCTCGTACGAGTAGTCAAGGGGAAGAGAGGGGGGTTTCTCCTGGCTCAGCACCCCTCGAAAATTACGCTGGCTGATATTCTTTACCCAGTTGAGGGTGAAATGTCAATAGTGGACTGCGTCAGCGACCAGACATTATGCTATCGAAGTCCTGAGTGCATCGCCCACCAGGCATGGCTGGGACTCAGTGATGTCATCAAAGAATATCTGGAATCGATGACCCTTGCTGATATGATTAAAAAGGGCATAGCTGTCCAGGCAGCCGGAGGGAATTGGGATTAATGGCCTTACTCACGGTATCCGGGCAAAATGATGCGGAAGGTTGAACCTCGCTTTTCCTCGGAGGTGATCTTCAGCCTGCCTTTGTGCTCCGCGACGATCTTCTGTACCACTAGAAGACCCAAGCCGGTACCTTTGGCACCCTTGGTGCTGAACATCCCTTTGAGGATCTTTTCTTGAACCTCGCGGCTCATCCCGATGCCGTTGTCTACGACGGTAAACTCTATTCCACAGTTGTCGACGGAAGAAGCGCTTATCGTCACATGGCCCCTGCGGTCGGGTGGCACGGCATCAATGGCATTGGAGACCAGGTTTATCAGACACTGGTGGATGGCGTGAGGGTCGAGAAATGTTTGGCCTACGTTTTCCATCACCTCCCCTGACAGTTCGACGCAGTTTTGATCTGCCTTCTTCATCATGGTTTCAATCACACTCTGAATGACCTCGCGCGGGTCACATTCTTGAAACATCGGTTGGCGATTCTTGGCGTAGCTCAAAAGGTCCATTACCAACTCAGAGATGATTTGGATATTCTTTTCAATCATCTTCCAGCCATCCTCCGAGATAGTTTCATTTTTAAGCCGCTTTCCTCTATTGTAAACGTAAACTCCACCCTTGAGGCCGACGAGAATATTTTTGATGGAGTGACTGATGCTGGCAACGGTCTGACCAGTGGCTGCCAGACGCTCAGACTGGATCAGATCGCGACGCAATTTTGTTATCTCCCTCAAGTCCTGAAAGAAGAGTACCCTGCCAACACGGTGTCCCTTTTCCATAAGGGTAATACCAGCAAGACGGATGGCCACTGGCTCGGCATCCTTGACCTTGATGAAATTCTCTGTAGGGAGAAAGCCGCTTAGCACCCCATTCCTGCCTTTGTGTAAAGGGCGGTCGATCCGGTGTGAAAGGTCTTGTTCGAAAAAGTCAGACAGGGTGAACCTGCCTACCACTTCTTCTTCTGAGTATCCCGTGAGTGTTCGGGCCATGCGATTGAAGATGCGCACCGCGCCAGCTTCGTCGGTGGCAATGATTCCATCAAAAGAGTTGTTGATAAGGTTTTTTTGAATGTTGTTGGATTTCTCCAGCTCCTGCCGAGAGCTCTTGAGGACGTGTACCATGTGCTTGAAGGAATCAGCAAGCTGTACCAGTTCGTCACCCCGGTGGGCTTGATAGACTTCACAGCGCTTGCAACCAGCGAGCTTTTGCGGAAAGCGTGGGTCATAGCCCTCGCAAGGCGTGCCATCTACGAACCAGCATTGCACTGAGGAGTTCATGTAGGCTCCGCAATCGGTGTGTCCGCACTGCTTGATTTCCCAGCAATTGACGTGAAAACCGAAGTCGATATCCACGTCAAGATTGCCCACACTTATAGAGTCGGCAACCCGGCTCAAAGTAACTATGGGTCTTGTGATGTATCGAAAGAAGCACCATGCAAAAAGCAACACCGTGCCAATAAATGCCACTAACATCAATAGAAAAAAAAGGGTGATACGCTGCCAGAACAAGGCAATGGCACTGGTAGATACTCCCACGCGCAACACTCCCACAGTTAACCCCTCCACTCTCACTGGATAGTCCACTTCCAAAAGGGTCTGGCCAAGAAGGGTAACTTGGTGGAACCCGGTGCCAAAATCTCCTTTGTTCCGGTTAACAGCTTTCTCCAGTACCGGGGGTAATTGCCCCCTGAAGGTATGGGCCAGCACCTGACCCTTTATGCCCATAGCAATCAGATACACGATGCGATGATCCAGATCTCGTTCTAGCTGTAACAGTTGGCTTAAAGAATCGCTATTACCGGCCTTGATCAATGATCCGATGCGGTATGAAATTGATTCTGCCACCACTCGGAAATTGCTCACATATTCGCGGGTAAGTCTAGTCTTTAAAAGCCAGTGAAAGAAGCCAGCACTCAGAAGCCCAAAGACGATCAGCAGCACCAAGATGCCCAAAAGCATCTTGTGGCAAAGAAGGAGCTTGCTATACATGGGCAAAGGGGGATTTCCGCTGAACCTGAAAGAGAGTTCCGACATAGCTACCCCGCATTGCAAGTAATGTAATGATTTAGACCATATGGATATGATCTCGACGGCCTTTGTTCATCACCTTTTTCACCAGATGCATAAACTGCTCAGGGTCCACCGGTTTTTCAATAAATCCATCAGGGACCCGGGCCTTCAACCTTCCCACGATTTCCTTCCAATCGATATTTAGCTGCTCCTTGATGCCGGTGACCATAATGCAAGGAATGTGCTTGGTCTTTTCATTACCCCGCAGCCTAATAAAAAGCTGGATGCCGGTGCGGCCAGGCATGACCAAATCCAGACAGATCAGGTGTGGTGGATCATCCAGGATGATACGCTCGGCTTCCTCGGCGCTGCTGGCGCTGCTAACGGAAAAATTGTGGTCTTCCAGAATAGATAATAGGTAAGTTATCATGTCATTATCATCGTCGACGACGACTACTTTTTTCTTCATTGCTTTACCTCTTTTTTTAAAGTAAAAGTCTTCTCTTTGGAGTCTTCCGGTTAATAATTTATCATTCAGCTATTTTTGAAGGATTACCGCCTTATCAAAGAGATCAAATACTCCTCCCACCTGCACGTCATGTTTGTGGTAATCCATGAGCTGCATGATCTGACGTTTGCAGTTTGCGCATGGGGCAGCAACATACTCGGCCCCTGTTGCCAATATTTGCTCAAGCTTTTTCTTTCCGGCCACGTTCATGCGGTATTCAAGAAAAGTAACGTCGTTTTTCTTTACGCGTTCGAACCCATCCAGCACTGCCAGACCGCCACCGCCTCCGCAGCACCAGTTGAGGTCGCGATTGGGTGTCATCTCACGAAAATCCTGGACGCTAGCGCGCATAATCTCCCGGGGCTCCTCGGTAATGCCAGCGCTGCGAGCAAAGTTGCAAGGATCGTGATAGGTCACGGGTATGGGGTTTCGACTGGGATCCAGTATTAAAGCACCTTTTCGCAGGGCTTCAACAGCCAGGATGAAAATATTAGTAATTTCATAAGGGATGTCCTTGCCCCAGTAATTAGTGCCCCCGATATACTTGGC
>CAZTAS010000120.1:0-19064 GCA_964611635.1 uncultured Thermodesulfobacteriota bacterium | reverse complement strand
GCTCTATTGGTGAGCCTTTGAAGAGCTTGAGAAATAGCTTAACCGGACACTACTGCATATAAGTATATTTTAACTTGTCAAGAAAAATCGGTATGATTTAAAATTGCCATAAAGACTCTCAATATCTCTTCATCATAGAGGGGTAGTCGAGAAATTAATGAAGAGCAAAAATTCTGTGAGAAAGTCACGGTCATTAAGAAACAAACGTGAAGCCATTTTCAATGAACTCAGGGAGCGCGTAATCAATCATCACATTCCCCCGGGCACCAGGCTCAGAGATTCAGAGATTGCCAAGCAGTATGGAGTAAGCCGTACCCTCGTCCGGGATGTCTTTCAAGAACTTGCACGTAGAGGCCTTCTTGAGATCCATCGAAATCAGGGGATTTTTGTTGTTCTCATGGATAAAAATCATATTCTGGAGCTTCTGGAAATCAGGGAAGCTCTGGAGGGACATATGGCAAGACTTTCAGCCCAGCGCTCCACTCCTGAGGATTGGAAAGGGCTCGAAAACCTTTTTGACGAGGAATGCGCTAAGTTAATCAAAAATCTAGATTTTGAGGAATATCTTAATCGTGTCAACATCTTCCACAATAAGATTGTTAATACTTCCAAGAATCAACATTTGCAGCAGATGATTGACTCCATCTATGATCTATTCAATATAATCTCGCGCCGCACGGTTATCCTCCCACATCGTGCAGAACGTTCTATGACAGAGCATCGTGAGGTGCTGAAGGCAATTCTGGCAAAAGATCCCGATCGGGCTGAGGCCCTCAACCGTGAGCACATACGAAACGTCCGGGAAAACGTTATACGTTATCAAGATTTTATTTTGTAATTTCCACTGAATCTTGAACAGGCCAAAAAAAATTATAACGCAATATTTCGTTATCTATGAGCGCGGTCTCCAAATCAAATCATTATTATGGGGGTGAATTGGATGATAGAAGCATGAAAGTCATACTGAAAATACTACTATATAAACTTAACATCTCTCACCAATAGGAGGAAAATAAATGTCAGAAAAAAAGAGAGCTGATCTGTATAAAGTTGGGGATGAATTTGAACCCTTAGAATTTCGCGTTACGCCTGAGTGGAACGCACAATTTCGGGAGGCTCTTGAAGCCTACTACCCAAGATATGAAAAGGAGACCGAATTTGGACCCCCGATAGTCGTTCCTGGCCTATTAATTGGCAACAGCAACATTACAAAAAGCCCCGGTTTCAGACTTGACCCAGGCATGGCTGCCGTCCATGCTAAAGAAGAGGTGGAGTATCTCAATCCAGCCAGGGTGGGCAAAAAACTAAAGGTAACATGGAAGGTAATAGATTACTATGAGAAGAGAGGCAGACCATATCAGATAAAAGAGGCATTGATTGTCGATGAAGATGGAGTAGAGATTTTACGACGAAAGATTACTGATACATATATGGGAGGACCATACAAAGGAGGGAAGGAGTGACAAAATGCCATTAATCACAAAGGATACCACAGAAGGACAAGAGTTCGTTGGCAAGATCAGAACAGTTACTTTAGACAGATTAAATTTTTTCTCTGGCGGGTTTCCCAGAGGTCCAAACTGGCCCGCGAAAAATATCCATACGGATTTGGAGTTTGCAAAAAAATGCGGACTTAAAACCAGGGCAGCTTCAGGGGCAATGTTTGAGGGTTATCTTACAGATCACGTGATCGATATTTTTGGAGAAGATTGGTTGAATTACGGAACGATGGACCTTAAATTTATCGGTCTCGTGGACAAAGACGATACCTTAATCCCCAAGGCGGTTGTCAAATCTAAAAAGCTAGAAGGCTCTGCAGTGGAATTTACTCTGGAAATTTGGTGTGAAAATCAGAATGGAAATAAAGTTGTAGTCGGAACTGCTATAGGTATCCACAAATAACTAATGTCCATCCGGAAAATTTTGATTTTTTCGGCTCAAAGACGGATCATTGACACAATGTTCACTTTTTTCGGTGCACGGCTCCCCTCTGGGTCGTCATGCTTCATTTGCACGTGGTTTACGATGACGCCGGTTTCAAACTGGCCAGCACAAGCAAGTTATACGACACGATTGCTCTCCAGAGATACTGCTTGAAACCGGCCCATCCCGTCCAATTGCAACCGGGAGAGCCCAAAAGAAAATTTGAGCCTGGAAATTTTCGCCTCAATGCAGGCACGAAGATTCTTAAGCTTCTTTTATAGGCACTTGCTTTTGACCATTTCTAGCATATAAAGGCCTTTTCTTTTGGCAAAGGCGATGTTCCTGATTCCTTTTTGCTTGACTCCCTCAAGATTGTCCCATGAGGAAAACCCTCAGTCAGTAGCAACCTGTTGATGATCCGAATCCCATCCTGCAACAATGTGGGATCCGTGGGATAATGGATATTGATCTCCATCGCCGTGAAGCCCATGCGAATGGTACGGCATTTCTCCATCCCCTTACTTTCACTATACCCGATGATCATCCTGTAAACAGCCTCCCAGGTCTCAGCAGAAAGTGTCTTTATGTTTTTCTGCAGCGTGGAGCGCTGGGATCATGTCCTATATACAGCTCAGCAAAGACACGGAAGATATTTGAATCCTGGAGATGAAAGGCCAGCTCCTCATTCTTCAAATTCAGATATTGCTTAAAAGCTGCACACCGCAGAATCTGTTCAGCCGTCATGCCCTTGTTGCCAGTATCCGATCTTCTTGCTGCGGCAATATCCTTAGTTAACCCATATAACTTTTTTCTTGACAAGTGGGAGATGCCTTTGATAATTTATTAATGATTTTTGAAATGCCTCCAAGGTCGATTTGATAAAGGGGCATTTTCATGGTCAGCATTTAGGTCTGCAAAGGAAAAAAGTAGGGTAGGTTTTTTGAGGATGGAATTGCGTTTCTGGCGTTGGTGGTTGAAAATAATTAAGGGGGGTGTGTCTGTCCATCGCCAGTGAGATGATATGATCCTAATTCAAAGGAAAATCCAGCCGTGGGCAGTTATTTAGCACCCACGGCTTTTTTGTTTCTCATGCATCGGGATCGGGGGCAGTCAATCGGGTTCGAACGTATTGTCTCCAATATCATGTTTAAAGGGCAGACATTTCGATGGATGTTGAACAATCATTGAAGATTTTAATGGGCAATGAGGCTATTGCCCGGGGGCTGCTGGAAAATGGCTGTGGGATGGCCACTGCCTATCCGGGCACGCCCGCTTCAGAGATCCTCTCAGCATTTATGCACATGGCCCGGGCCGAGGGAGTAAATACTCATTCCCAGTGGTCCATTAACGAAAAGGTGGCCTTTGAGATTTCTCTGGCCTACAGCTATCTCGGCGGCCGCTCCGCGGTGAGTATGAAGCAAGTGGGTCTTAACGTTGCCATGGATCCCTTGATGAGTTCGGCCTATACAGGAGTCAGGGGAGGGTTTATAGTTATTTCTGCCGATGATCCCGGCCCGCACAGCTCGCAGACCGAACAGGACAGTCGTTGGGCGGCCATGATGGCCAATGTACCGGTGCTAGATCCTTCCTCCCCACGGGAGGCTAAGGAAATGATAGGGTTTGCGTTTCGGTTGTCGGAGGAATATCAGATACCCGTGATGCTCCGCCCTACCACGCGCGTCTGCCATGCGCGCCAAGCTGTGGCTTGCACCCCACCGTCTCCTGTTAATTTGCATCTGAGTTTCGAACGCGACCCACAACGCTGGGCCGCCACACCTCGCCATCGTTACACACTACACCAGGAGCTGAATGAGAAACTTAAGCGTATCTCATCAAATATATCATATGCCCCTCTTTACGGTTTCGAGGGGGACGGGAGGCATCAGTGCATCCTGGCCTCCGGAGTGGGCCTATCTTATGCAGCGGACTGCTTGGCTGAGATGAAGGCCGATGTTGATTTGATCCCGGTGAGCATGCCATTTCCCCTGAACACGGATGCGCTGGCCCGTGTACTGGACCCCTACGACGAAGTGCTGGCTATCGAGGAAACTTGTCCTGTAATAGAAATGCAGGTTGCCTCTTGCCGCAGGATACGCGGTAGGCTGGACGGGCTGATTCCCAATGCAGGCGAGCTGACGCCCGATGTAGTTCACCAGGCCATCACCCGATTTCTGGGCATAAAGATCGCCAGCCCCATTTATCCGGCGGCGAGAGGACGTCGCCCCACTCTGTGCCCTGGATGCCCTCACAGGCCGGTTTTTTACGCACTGAGAAAGACGTTTCCGAAGGCCATTTACCCCAGCGATATCGGTTGCTACACGCTGGGATTGAATCTTGGCTCAGTGGACACGGTACTGTGCATGGGAGCAGCAGTGAGCCTCGCCGCGGGCTTCTACCATTCCTTTCAGCTATCGGGCGGCGAAACTTCCCCTGTTGCGGCCACTATCGGCGATTCAACTTTTTACCATTCCGGCATTCCGGCGCTGGTCAACGCGGTGCACCATCGGGCTCGCTTTGTTCTTGTCGTCTTGGACAACGGCACAACGGCCATGACGGGCAACCAGCCCACACCTGGCGCCACGCTCCTCCCCGATGGTACGCCCGCAGTTGCCGTGCCTCTGGAGGACATCATCCAGGGCTGTGGAGTACATTTTATTCGTGTGGTGGACCCTTATGACATCGAGGCCCTCACAGCCGTGCTCCGGGAGGCGCGGAAGGCAACCGAGGACGGTGTGGCGGTGGTAGTGGCTCGCCGATCATGCATCATGGATCGCACGGCTGGCGTTCCCCGTCGGGTTTTCCGCATGGAGGTGACGGAGAACTGCACAGCCTGCGGCCATTGCGTGGAGAGATTCGAATGCCCGGCCATTTCCATGAATGCAGAAGAAACCACTGTGGAGATCGATTCCCTGCTCTGCACGGGATGCGGCGTATGCGTCGAGGTATGCCCCGTGGGCGCCTTAGTGGCCCATGAGTCCTAACAAGGTATGATATGTTACCGCATAAGGGGTAAGGAACGCAGAGAAAAAAGATTATATACATACTATATAAAACGTCTTTAATATTTGCGCATAATATTCTTAAGTAGCCGGTGGCTGCACCAACTACGTCTGAATATCTTGGGTGGCACTGGCAGAGCCGAAGG
Organism: uncultured Thermodesulfobacteriota bacterium; assembly: GCA_964611635.1. Lineage (GTDB taxonomy): Bacteria > Desulfobacterota > JAFDED01 > JAFDED01 > JAFDED01 > JAFDED01. Next base: position 13,996 of record CAZTAS010000120.1, on the reverse strand, counting down.
CTCGCCAGTGAAGCATGAATGTAATGATCACAAGACACGGGCAAACCGAAGGTTGCCCGTGGCACCCAGTATAAGAACGTCAATACGCAATTATTAATGACGCTTAATGTAGTTTCTTGGAAGGTTTATAATCTACCTTATGGACAAACGACAGCAAATACTGATAAGTGGTATCGGTGGGCAGGGAGTGCTATTTTTAACCAGAGTGCTCACCCAAAGCGCTCTGGTTATGGGTCTGGAGGTGATCTCATCGGAGACTCACGGGATGGCCATGCGGGGAGGTTCGGTGATCTCGCACGTGAAGGTGGGAGCCTTTCAAAGCCCTTTGATCCGCAGCGGGAGTGCAGATGTCCTTATGGCCTTGGACAGCGCCCACGCAGAGGATTATCTGCATTTTTTAAGAGAGGGAGGGGATGTTATCCTGAATAGCTCTCTCAATGAGAAGGGTATGAGCATCGACGCAACCGGGATTGCCGAGGAGATGGGAGTCCCTCAAGCATCCAACATCGTGCTTCTGGGTTTTGCGTTGGCGAAAAAGGCGTTGTTCTGTGACCTTGAAAACGTGGAAATGGCCATTCGCCAGATTACGCCCCAACGCTACCTCGATGCTAACCTAAAAGCTCTGAGAGCCGGTTTTTCGAGGGGGAACAGATGATCGCGTGGAGCCAGATCGGGCAGTTTGTGATTTCCGGCATGACCAACGGGAGCATATACTCCCTTATTGCCATCGGCTTCTCCATAATCCACAATGCCACGGGTATAGTGAACTTCGCCCAGGGGGAATTTGTTATGCTGGGCGGGATGATGATGATAACTTTTTATAATTTCGCTGGCCTGACCATGCCAACGGCATTTGTTCTGTCCATCCTTTCGGTGGCATTGGTAGGGATGCTCTTAGAGCGGGGGCCGATCAGGCATTCACGATCCCCATCCATCGTCATCCTGGTGCTGATCACCATCGGTGCGTCGATTTTTATTAAAGGCCTCAGCATGCACATCTGGGGGAAATCAGCCATGACTCTTCCGCCTTTCTCAGGAGAGACGCCAATCCGATTTCTCCAGGCAGCGATTGTGCCGCAGAGCCTCTTTATATTCGGTATAACGATTCTGGCTGTGACGCTTTTACACTTGTTTTTCGGCCATACCCTTGTGGGAAAGGCCATGCGGGCATCGGCAGCCAACCCCCGGTCTGCTCAACTTACGGGCATCAGCGCCAGCCGCATGGTCATGCTCTCGTTTATGCTCAGTGGTGGACTGGGCGCTATGGCTGGGATAATGATCGCCCCCATTACCACCACTTCCTATGATGTGGGGGTCATGCTGGGGCTCAAGGGCTTTTCAGCCGCCATATTGGGCGGCTACGGAAGCATGCCCGGCGCCGTTCTCGGGGGGGTCCTGCTGGGGGTCTTGGAGTCGTTGAGTGCGGGCTTTATCTCGTCGGATTATAAGGATGCCATCGCCTTTTTGATACTGATTCTGGTCCTGATTTTCAGGCCCGTGGGAATTCTCGGACAAAGCTTGATCAAGCGAGTGTAAAATTTCTGGTGATTAGTGATGGAGCATGTTATTTATCGAAAGCACCGTCGGCTTCCCTTGTTGGCCCTGGCAGGGGCAGTGCTAATCGCGCCTTCAATTATACAGAACAATTATTATCTTCTGGTTCTCAACATAGCTGGCTTGAACATACTGGTGGTGGTGGGTCTCAACCTGTTGATCGGATATGCGGGCCAGATCTCCCTGGGCCACGCGGCCTTTTTCGGGCTTGGCGCTTATCTTTCCGGCATTTTAACCACATTGTATGGGTTGCCCCCATGGCCCACACTTTTTCTTGCAGCCGTGGGGACCGGAATCGTTGCCTATCTCATCGGCAGACCTATCCTGAGGCTCGAAGGGCATTATCTGGTCATGGCCACATTGGGCTTTGGTGTTATTTTTTCTATCTTAATTAACCAGATGGACGAACTGACAGGAGGTCCTTCAGGATTGGCCGGAATCCAGAGACTTGCCCTCGGCGGTTTGGTGCTTGACACAGATCAAGAAAATTTCTACCTCATATGGATTTTCGTGGTAGGTACCCTGTGGTTTGCATTCAACCTTATCGATTCCAGGTTCGGCCGGGCACTGGCCGCCATCAGCAGCAACGAAATTGCCGCGGGTTGTATGGGTGTGGACACAGAGAGCTACAAGGTCATGATATTTGTGGTCAGCGCGGTGCTCGCATCCCTGGCGGGCAGCTTGTACGCCCACTACCTCACCTTCATCAGCCCTGGCACATTCAGCTTTTTCTACTCCATCCAGGTTGTTACCATGGTTTTCGTCGGGGGATGCGGTCACCTCTGGGGGGCCTGCTTTGGGGCGATATTGTTGACCGTATTACCCGAGTTTCTACACCAACTGAAGGATTACAATGTCCTGACTTATGGACTGATCCTGATGACGGTGCTTGTGTTTTTTCCGGAGGGCCTGTGGCCAGGGGTCCAGAGCCTTATAAAAGAGTGGGCCATTGCCCATAGAAAAGCCTTCGGCAATGGAACTGGAGGGAGACGGTGAGGGACCAGTGGGAAAAGCATAACGACTCGCCTATCTTGACCCTCCACGATGTCTCCAAGATTATCGGTGGATTATCGATACTGGATCGGGTATCATTCAGTATCCATCACCATACTGTCACCTCGATAATCGGGCCCAATGGAGCAGGAAAGACAACGGCCTTGAATATCATTTCGGGCGTCATGCCCCTCAATTCCGGCAGAGTTCTCTATGAGGGGAGTTTGATTTCAGGACTTCGTCCCCACCAGGTTGCAGAATTAGGAATTGGCCGGACGTTTCAACAGACACAGGTCTTCAAGAACATGACGGTGGAGGAAAATGTCATGGTTGGGTTTCAGACTCGCACCCGCTCCGGGTTCCTGGCCGGGCTTATCCACCTGCCAAAGGAACGCCTCGAGGAGAAAAGAGTCAAGGCCTGGACAGAAGATCTACTCAAGAAATTCAGCCTTTTGGAGGTGGCCAGCCAACCCGCCGGGATGGTCCCTCTCTGGGCGCAGAAATGGATGGAAATCGCTCGGGCTGCGGCTGGACACCCCCGTCTGATCATGCTTGATGAGCCTACATCCGGTTTAAATCACCTGGAAATCAGTGATACAAGGGATCTCATTCTGCAACTTAAGAAACAGGGATTTACGATACTTCTGGTAGAGCACAATATGGACTTGGTGATGGACATTTCCGACAACATTATTGTTTTGAATTATGGGCAAAAAATTGCGGAAGGGAAGTCAGAGGAGATTCAGCGCAACCAGCGTGTTATCGATGCTTATCTGGGATGGGAAGCTGTGGCGGATGAAAGGCATGTGGAGATATTTAAGGAGGAATTAGCATGAGCGAATCCAGTATGCGCAGAATTAAAACCGACGAAGATTTATGTGGGCGGCAAACCGAGGGTTTACGTTGGACGATGAACCACGCATATGCCAATTCACCTTTTTATCGCAAGCGGATGCAAGAGGCCCATGCGACCCCGGATGACATAGGCAATCTGGAGGACTTGCGTCGACTGCCATTCACAACCGCCGACGATTTGCAAAAAGAATACCCGTTTCCTTTTCTCAGCGTGCCTTTTGAACAGGTGGTGCGCATCCACACCTCTTCAGGCACCACCGGAAAGCGTAAGGTCCTCTGCTACACGCAGCGCGATATCAACGATTGGGCCGATATGTTTGCCCGTTGCTATGAAATAGCGGGCCTGAGCCGCGAGGACCGAGTCCAGATAGCAGTTGGGTATGGCCTTTGGACGGCAGGCGCTGGATTCCAGTTGGGTTGCGAGCGATTCGGGGCAATGGCAGTGCCAGTGGGGCCCGGCAACCTTGACATTCACTTTGAGATGCTGGTGGACCTTCAGTCTACCGTGCTTTGCTGTACAGCCTCTATGGGCCTACTGATGGGCGATGAGACTGAACGAAGGGGATTACGCGATCGCATTGCCCTGAGAAAAGTGATCTTCGGCGCGGAACGCCACAGCGATGCCATGCGTAGGCGGATGGAGGAAGGTTTGGGAGTTGAGGAGAGCTTCGATATCCCCGGCCTGACAGAGCTGTATGGTCCAGGCACGGGCCTCGAATGCCAGTATCATCAGGGTATACATTATTGGGCCGACTATTACATTCTGGAGATCATCGATCCCAATACTCTGGAGCCTGTCAAGGAAGGGGAGGTGGGGGAGATGGTGGTCACTACCCTTAGGAAAGAAGCTGCCCCACTGATCCGTTATCGCACACGGGATTTAACATGTTCCATCAGCGGCAGATGCCCCTGCGGGAACATAATGCCGCGGCACGGCCAGATACTTGGTCGGTCAGACGATATGTTCATCGTTCGCGGTGTTAACGTCTACCCGGGGCAGATCGATGAATATCTCTCCAGAGAAAAGGAAGTGGGGAGCGAATACCAGGTGATCTTGGAGCGGAGTGAAGACGCACGCGACTTAATGACTCTCCGCTTGGAGAGGGCGGCGGGAGCTGACTTATCGGAGGATGCGGGAGTGGCCGCACGGATTGAAGATGTATTACGAAAGCACCTTATGGTGCGCTGTAAGGTTCAGATCGTGGACTACCAGAGCCTGCCTCGCACGGAGAGAAAAAGTCGCCGTGTTTTCGATAAAAGGTGAAGCATGATGGTGGCCAAGGGGTAGTTAATACGAGACAGCAAGCTGCCCGAAACTTTTTTAATCCAAACCGATATACCAAGGAGGAGAAGAATGGGAAAGAAAGGCATGATCATTTTGATTGGGTTTGCGCTTTCCGCGTACTGCTTGGTGGGATCAGGCTGGGCCGCGGAGCCGATAAAGCTGGGGGCATTCTTTGATTTGACTGGGCCGGCTTCGTCCATCGGCACCCCCACCATGCTGGTGGCGCGAATGGTAGTTGATAAGATTAACAAAGAAGGTGGAATAAATGGCCGTCCTCTCAAACTGGTTGAGGGTAACACGGAAGGTGATCCCACGAAGGCGGTCATGGTTGTGAAGAAGTTCATCGAAAAGGATCACGTGGTGGCGGTGATCGGTCCCACCCGCACGGGCACTGGGATGGCCACTAAACCGATAGTAGAGCAGAGCCGAGTTCCGACTTTCATGACCGTTGGCGGCGATCCGGTAATCTCCGTCAAGCCGTACCGATGGACCTTCAAATCGCCGCAGCGAAGCTCCGTTGCCGTTATGAAAACCTATGGATACATGAAAAAAATTAGTATACGGAAGGTTGCGCTCATTACCAGTTCGGATGGGTTCGGCCGCGACGGGGAGAATTGGTTGGAAAAGAAGGCTGGCGATTTCGGCATTGCCATCGTGGGCAAAGAGGGCTTCCAGCCCAGAGATACTGACATGACTGCCCAGCTTACCAAGCTGCGCTCCACGGACGCCCAGGCCATCATCTGCTGGACTATCGGGCCTGCCGGATCCATAGTGGCTAAAAATGTCAATCAACTGGGCATCACCATTCCCCTGTTCCAGTGTCACGGATTGCCGGACCCAAAATATATCGAGCTTGCGGGTCGGGCCTCTGAGGGGAATATCATGCCCTCCACCAAGCTGATGGCCGCCGATCAATTGCCTGACACCGATCCTCAAAAAGGGGTGATCAAGGAGTTCATTAGCCTTTACAATGATGTGTATGATTATGATCGCAAATACCCTATCAACACTCACTCCGGCTATGCATGGGACGCCATATATATAGTAACCAACGCCATGAAGAAAGTTGGGACAGAGCGCGAAAAGCTCCGGGATGCCATCGAAAAAACCAAGGATTACGTGGGCATAAGCGGAATTTACAGCCTCACTCCCGACGATCACAATGGACTGGGGGTGGATTCCATGATCATGGTCAAGATCCAGGGAGGGAAATGGATCCTGGTGGATTGATCTAAATCCGCAGTTTTTAACTTTACAAAGGCACTACTCCACACCACTTAGGATCATGGAAAAAGGGGAGCTTTTAGCTTCCCTTTTTCCATTTTAGGACAAAAGAAAACATATAAAAAATCAAATTTTATATCTTGTATTTCAAATATTTTTTGATATTAATAATAACCATCATGTTTCAAGTGGAGGTAATTCTGTAATGAATAAATTTTCAATATCTCTGGTGCCTAGCATAATGCCCTGATTCTGCCTTATGGGTGGGAAGACGATTATTTTTTCAGAAGGCAAATTTGCTCTTTTTGATTCTCGCAAAAAAATCGCGCTGATGGCAATTTCGCGACAAGAACTGGATGTCTTCATGGAGCCCCGATCAATCTCGAAGATAATGCCGGGCTTTTTAATGGTGGCCACCATCATAATAGTATCTTCCTGATTTTGTCTCTATTTCATGTAAATTAGACATACGCTGGAGGTACGGAGCATTCTTTTCGAGCCAATAAAGCATTCATTGTCGGTGGAGAACTCTCTCCCCGAACGAGCTATGCGCGGGACCAGATAATATTCATCATGAGAGACGGAGCATACGATCAAGTCAATGCCTGGTGGCACGACGGAGTGAGCTGGCAGAGTCAGGACATCACAACCAGTGCATCGAGCAAGCTCAAAGCCATCATCTGTGGTGGTGGTCGCGTAGCCTTTTGGGTCGATGAGTATGCCTCTCAACCCTACTACGTACGGTACCTTAGGCTTCGCCTCAAGGGTGCAGCTCTGTGCTGACTAATCATGGTCAACCCGGGGTGCATCCACCCATGATTTCTTTTTTAATCTTGATTTTTATTTCCAATCAAGATAAATTTTATAAATTACAAAGCATTACAGAATTAGGTCGATCGCGTTTTATGTGAGCAATTTTTCATGCATCATACGGATTAAGACACTATGTTCGAAGGTTTAACGGAAAAGCTCGACCGGACATTTAGAACCCTCAGAGGATTTGGCAGGCTTTCAGAGAAGAATATCCAGGATGCTCTGCGGGAAGTCCGCTTAGCCCTTTTGGAGGCCGATGTCAACTTTAGGGTGGTTCGGCAGTTCATCGACTCGATCCAGCAGAGAGCTCTGGGCCAAGAGGTCATGGAAAGTCTTACCCCTGCCCAGAAGGTGATAAAAATCGTGCATGATGAACTGGTAGCTCTGATGGGCGGAAAAGCTGGAAGGCTGAATCTTTCTGGCAGACCTCCGGTATCCATCATGTTGATGGGATTGCAGGGGTCAGGTAAGACCACCACCGCTGGCAAGCTGGCCCGCTACCTGATGCAACAGGGAAGGCATCCCATACTGGTGCCTGTCGATATTTACCGCCCGGCAGCCATCGATCAACTGGCAGCATTGGCCACACAGCTGGAAGTGCCCGCCTATATTCCCGGAGGTAAAGAAACGCCGGAAGAGATATGCCATAATGCTGTTGAGCAGTCCTCCAGGATGGGCGGAGATGTGCTCCTGCTGGACACGGCTGGAAGGCTTCACATCGACGACAAGTTGATGACGGAGTTGAAGAGCATCAAAAAAGGCATAAAACCGGGTAATATTCTCTTCGTGGCTGATGCCATGTCAGGCCAGGATGCTGTGAATGTGGCAGCCTCCTTCCATCAGCAGGTGGGAATTGACGGCGTCATTCTCACCAAGCTGGACGGTGATGCACGAGGTGGTGCGGCCCTTTCTATCCGTGCCGTCATTGGCGTGCCGATTCTTTTCGTAGGGGTGGGGGAGAAGCTGGATGCCTTGGAGGTTTTTCATCCTGATCGGATGGCCTCCCGAATCCTTGGCATGGGAGATATGTTATCCCTCATAGAGAAAGCCCAGGACGTTTTCGATAAAAAGCAAGCGCTGCAGATGGAGAAAAAGCTTCGTAAGACGCAGCTTACGCTTGAGGATTTCCGCGACCAACTCCGCCAGATTCGAAAAATGGGCTCCCTGGAGGAGATCCTGGGAATGATTCCCGGCATGGGAAAATTGAAAGGAATGAGAGCGATGATTCCCAGTGAGGGGGAGCTAAACAAGGTTGAGGCCATCATCAATTCGATGACAGTTAAGGAGCGGAAAAACCCCCAAATCCTTAATGCAAGCCGGCGCCAGCGGATTGCCTTGGGCAGCGGTACAACAGTCCAGGACATAAACCGGCTGATCAAGAACTACACACAATCCATGAAGTTGCTCAAACGCATGCAACAAAAGAGCTTCCGGGGAATGGACAAATTTCTCATGTAACGTCCATGTTTATGTTTTCGTTTGTGCCCCATGATCGCGAAACAAAATCCTGGCCTCGGCCAGGGGGGAATATAATTTATTGAAAAGTTCTAATTCGGGCTCAATGCCCGAGATAAATGAAAAAGAAAAACATTGTCGACTGTGAAAAAAGCAGCGAATGCCGGGTACAACCGTTGCGCTTTACGCTCTCCACCAGTTATGTAATTTGAATATAACAATATTCTCCAAGTGAGGAGGTGAACGAGAGAGAATGGCATTGAAAATTCGTCTAACAAGGATGGGCGCCAGAAATAGACCTTTTTATCGTGTGGTTGTGATCGATAGTCGCTCCCGGCGGGATGGCAAATTTATTGAAAAACTGGGAATCTACGACCCCACAAAGGAGCCCTTAGAGTTCGACATAGATCGCGAAAGAGCCCTTTACTGGATCCAACGCGGAGCTAAACCATCGGAGACTGTTCGGAGCCTCATAAAAAGATTCGGCTTTATTCGCCCATCTCTTCAGACAGAAGTTGAACAAACCGAAAAAACACTCGGGGACACACTATCAGAGGAATAGAGCTGAGCTATAAGCCATTTGGATGGGAGCTCATGTGAGGAGTGGAAATGGAACAGGTTTGAATACCTGGAGGGTGAATATGAAGGAGCTTATTGAATATATTGCCAAATCTCTGGTCGATCGGCCTGAGGAAGTTGTGGTGTCAGAGGTGCAGGGAGAGGTCACTTCGGTCATCGAACTGAAAGTTTCAAAAGAAGACCTGGGCAAAGTCATTGGCAAGCAGGGTCGGACCGCCCGGGCAATGCGTACTATACTCAGCGCGGCATCCATGAAACTGAAAAAGCGGTCGGTTCTGGAGATCCTCGAGTAACGCCCACTCGGGTGTTCATACTGGCACAAGCTGCAGCCGCGAGCCATGGAAACGCGTCTCCGAAAAAAACTCGGAGGCATTTTCATATGAAAACCATGAATCAGAATCTTCTGATCTTGGGCAAAGTAGTGGGAATTCACGGCGTGCGCGGAGAAATCAAGGTAATATCTCGCTCAGGAACTCCCGAGAGCTTAATTGGGCAAGAAGAAATTTTCTTGCGTGATCCTCACCAGCAGGAGATTTGCCGCCACGCCATTCGTCGGGCTCGAACTCACAAGAAAATGACTCTGATCTCCTTGGAAGGCATAGGCAGCGCAGATGAAGCCCTGAGGCTTGTGGGAAATGAAGTCCTGGTGGACAGGAGAAATCTTCCGCCGCTTCCCGCGGGAGAGTATTACTGGTTTCAGATCGAGGGGCTGCGCGTCGTGACCCTTGATCAAAAGTATTTGGGCCGGATCGAGCAGCTCATTGTTACTCCCGCCAACGATGTATACGTGATGAGCGAAGGAGGGGAAGAAATCTTAATTCCGGCCGTTGAAGGAGTTATACACCACATCGATCTTGACGAAGGCGTCATGGTTGTTGATTTGCCGGAGGGGCTGCTAAAAACCGATGCGAATTGAAATCCTAATTTAAGCTGGCGATAGCACTAAGCACACACAGGTTTGAAGCTGCTGGATAAAAAATGCAAATCGAGATCTTGACTCTTTTTCCCGATATGTTTCGATCGCCTTTCGAATGCAGCATCATCAGCCGGGCACGGGAGAGAGGCTACGTCCATATCGGCATCCGGGACATCCGACAATACGCCGAAGGAGCCCATCGTGTCTCTGACGACTATCCCTATGGCGGCGGGGGCGGGATGGTCATGAAGCCCGAGCCCATTTTCCGAGCAGTAGAGGCGGCAAAAAAGGAGATCTCCGACGGATGGGTGGTCCTGCTCACTCCTCAAGGCGAGCTTTTGACCCAGGAGCGTGTCTGGGAGATGACCCGAAAGGAATCGTTGATACTCATTTGCGGCCGTTACGAAGGGTTGGATGAGCGCGTTCGAATGGTTGTAGACCAGGAAATCTCCATCGGCGATTATATCCTGACCGGTGGAGAATTAGCAGCCATGTTGCTGGTTGATGCGGTTGTCAGGCTCATTCCAGGTGTGCTGGGAAAGGACACGTCGAAAACGGGGGAATCTTTCTACCAGGGTCTACTGGAACACCCTCAATATACAAGACCTAGGATTTTCAGGGATATGCCTGTACCGGAGGTGCTCCTCTCAGGGGATCATGCCCGGATCGCGCAATGGCGACGAAGAGCATCGCTGGAGAAAACACTTCGACGGCGTCCCGATTTACTGAAAACCGCTAATCTTAATGGTGAAGATCGACGGATCCTGCGTGAACTGGGAGGGGAATATTCGCAATAATCAATACTTCGCTCTTGTTCATTACCCGGTTTATAATAGGAACCGAGAGGTAGTCACCACGTCGCTGACACCCATAGACGTGCATGACCTGGCTCGATTAGCGCGCACATACGGCATCGAGCGGTTCTTCCTGGTGACTCCCCTGGAAGGTCAGCGCGTTCTGGTGCAGCGGATTGTGCGGTATTGGACCGATGGACTCGGTTTGGCATACAATCCCAGGCGTAGAGAAGCTCTTTCCCTCGTCGGGTTGGCTGAAACCTTGGATGAAGTCAGGCAGTGGCTCTATGAGCGCTGGGGTCGACCGCCGCTGATGGTGGGCACCACGGCTCGACATCATCCGAAGGCTATCGATTATCCGCAGATGTGGCAGCAGATGGCGGAAACCCCCGCTCAGCCATATTTGCTGCTGTTCGGAACTGGATGGGGGCTAACCGATGAATTGCTTGATAATTGCCCGTTTGTTTTGAAACCCATCGACCCCTCTGGGGACGATTATAATCACCTGTCCATACGCTCAGCAGCGGCAATTGTTCTGGATCGTCTCCGCAGGCAAGGCCCTGGATCGGTCCAGGAGAAAAAAGCGCCCATTTAGGGGAAGAACGCCACCGAAAAATCTATTAATTAGCTCTTTAAGTACTTTCAGGTGTGTTGACTAAAAGCAGGAGAAGCGCCATGAAGATAATTGATGATATCGAGAGAGAGCAGATGCGAACTGACATGCCCTACCTGCAAGCAGGTGATAAAGTCCGCGTAAATGTGAAGATCAAGGAAGGTAACAGAGAACGTATCCAAGTGTTCGAGGGAACCGTTATTCGCCTTAAGAAGGGTAACAACCGCTCCAGCGTTACAGTAAGGAAAATCTCATACGGCGTTGGGGTAGAGCGGATTTTTCCCCTACACTCCCCAGTGATCGATCAGATCGAGGTTCTTTCACACGGAAAAGTGCGCCGAGGTCGCCTGTACTATCTGAGAGGTTTGCGGGGCAAGGCAGCCCGAATAAAGGAGAGGTAATCTATCAGCGAGCATCTCAGGGGCTGCGAACATGGAGGGATTCGAGAAGGAACTCGATGCCCAGGGATACAGGTTTCCAGCAGGGATCGACGAAGTTGGCCGGGGGCCTCTGGCGGGACCGCTGGTGGCTGCGGCGGTGATTCTGACGCCTGATCTGGAATTGCCGGGGCTGGACGACTCCAAACGACTGACGCCAGTGAAAAGGGAACGGCTATTCGAATGCATCAGCGCCCGCGCAATTGTGGGTATTGGGATAGTCTCTCCCTTGGAAATTGACCGGCTCAATATCTTCAATGCTACCCTGCGGGCCATGGTCTTGGCCGTGCAGAACCTGCCACGGCAGTCAGATTTTTTGCTCATAGACGGCAACGCCTCCATCCCTCTCCCTATCCCCCAGTGGACGATAATCAAAGGAGACAGGCGTTGCGCCAGCATTGCCGCCGCCTCCATCGTGGCCAAGGTCACCCGCGACCGCATAATGATTGAGCTGCACCAATGCCATCCTCAATACAACTTCCACATCCACAAAGGATATGCTACCCGCCACCACTGTGAGGCCATCCGAATTCATGGACCCTGCGAGGTACACAGAAAGAGCTTCCGGCGGGTCAGGGAATATCTTTTCTTCGGTAAGCGGTTTTGATGCCAGGCTGCGTTCGGTTCAGTAACTAAAGGCGCAGAACAGAATTTTCCCTGGGCTCTGAATTAACCCCATTTTTGCGGCATCAGCGCTTATCGGGCGGGGTTTATTATTACTTCCGGGGATAATTTACACTTTATGGCGCATGACCAGAGTAAAAGTCAAGATTTGAGCCAACAGACAGTGTTAGATTCTGGCAAAGCTTTGTTCATTAGTTGCTGAAATCCTCGACGAGCATTACTTCCTGAAACAAACGATTGAAAGTTTCTGTAAAAAGGTGTACATTTCTTACAGTAATAATTTGAGAAAATAAAACAGACAAAGATGGGGTTCCTTGATCGTTTAGAGAAAGCCGTAGGCTGCGTTCCGCGGAGGTTGAGACCGAGTTGAAATGCGAAGCGAGGGGAAAAAATAGCTATGGAGTCCCCCGAATTGCAAAAATCGACGTGGTTCTACACTTTTTGATGGGGATTTTGAGAGCCATGTTTGATTTTGTTAGGTTTTATTGGGTGAAATTTGATTTTCGCAATTACAAAAATGGTTACACTGAATTGGGCCATTTTGGCCCGGTTTTTTTGATCAGAGATATGAGAAGTTTTTTTATTGACATTTGTTTTGAGCTGGCATACCGTAAAATTAAGAGTTCATAATGGATAGAAAATTATCTTCGTGGCTTTTTTCCCTCCAAAATTTGGTGGAGGTATGAATTTGATGGCTCAGATAGGCCTCATTTTTCCTATGGGAAAGGTGAGGTTTTTTATTTTGAGAAGTTTTGATCGGGGAATGATATTAAAAAAGTAGAGATGTCAATTATTATTTATAAGAGAGCAAGTACTGGTAAGCAGGAATATTTATCAAATAAAGATATCACCATAATTTAGGGAGGTATTATCAATGGAACCAGAAACTGAAAAAAAGGTTTGGTTTGGAGTTGGGGGCCTTATTTGTGGGGCAGTCATCGCAATGATCATCGGCTTTGCGTGGCTTGGTTGGACAACCTTCAGCACTTCCCAAGAGATGAGCAAAGAGGCGGTCTTGGCTGCTCGGGCGGCGATCTGCGTCGCCCAATTTATGAAGGCACCGAACCATGAGGAGAAACTTAAAGAATTAAAGGAGCAAAATTACACACACCTAAGAATTGAATTAATTGAAAAAGGAGGCTGGGATAAAATGCCCGGGGAAAAAAAGGGTGCCTATGGTGTAGCCCAAGCATGCGCCGAGGGGCTTCAAGTTCTTGTCAGTAAATGAGATAGCTGTTAAAGGTGATTCATAATTTATTTTATGTGGGTCACCTTTGTTGTTGGTGTATTATAAGGCATTGCCTTGCGGCATGGAAGGGGAACCTGTTACGCCAGCCTTTAATGCTGTACAAGGATTACTGTCCGCGATCCAATCAATGACGTAAACGGTTTCTTCATGGATGAAACGCGCGGCTATGCGGGGGGATTCCGGGGAAATCATACTTATTTCGCCGCACAACACGCTTAAGCTGATGCCGACCTTAGGCTGGCGCAGTTGAGCTTTGAGAGTCATCTCTTTCCCCTGAAAATTAGTCTACCTTATGTTCATTACACGATACAAGTAATTTTCATTCTCCTTTGTGCCGACTAGTCGGCATGGGAGTTTCTCTCAGTAATCGTCAATCTGTGATCTTTTGTGCATCTGAATAGTTGTAGGTGAAACAATTGGCCGACGCTTCATTTGACAGGGTTTGGCAGATCAAGCATTGGTTTTCACAACTTAAAAAATAACTAAAACAATATTTCCGACTTCTTTTATCTGTCTTTTTCATGACCAAAACTCACAAAAAATCTACTCATATAAACCCAAATTTTGCAATTGAAAGTCCTCTTCCTCTACGACCTTGATTTTTC
>CAZTAS010000119.1:0-19359 GCA_964611635.1 uncultured Thermodesulfobacteriota bacterium | reverse complement strand
AATCATACCCCATAGTATATTATGTTACGCTTAATATGTCAAGTAAGTACTAGCTAATCGAATCACAAATACAGTTTCAAATATCCTCAGAATATTTCAATACACACGTCTTTACAACTATCTCTAAAGCATTGAATGAATTTATTTCTCTCGGCTTTAAATTCAAACCCAGAGAAAACCCAAATTTACCCTTTGTTAATATGGATTATAACCATCGGAATATATTAATCTTTATAAGCCTGCTTGTATGTAGATCATTTTCCTATTATTTAATTTGGTATGCATAACGATTTCGCAGCAGCTACACTAATTTGTTACAAAGAATAAACCATTCCGATCATAAATCAAACTGTTATTTCAAGCAATCCCAGCTTTTCAATTATTTCAATCATCAAATTTTTTGATTGAGGCCAGATTTTTTAATAATAAAGGTCAAATACGCAGCCTGCCTTCTGACGTGATTTTTAAAAGGAAGTTCTATTTTATCCAATACTTAAGCGAGAAGTATCTTGAGTACTAGCGGCCTTGCAACGGAAGGCACAGCGTCCTTCCGATAAAAGGTTCAACTCCGGAATGGCAATACTGCCATAAAGCCCTTATGGTTGAGCTTTTTTTCTTGGTATCAATGTGCTATATATTACATATGAAGATCGGAACTCTGCGGTTGAAGAACAACCTTATCCTGGCACCTTTATCAGGGATAGCCAATGCTCCTTTTAGGAAGATGGCAGCCCGTTGGGGCGCTGGCATGGTGACCAGCGAGATGATCAGTGCCCATAGCTTAGTCCGGGGGGATGAACGGGCTGTGGAAATGCTTCGGCACGACTCCCCCTCCTGTGCTTTTACAGCCCAGATTTTCGGGGCAGAGCCCGAAATTATGGCAGAGGCGGCACGTCGTGTCGAGGTCTCCGGCGCTCACGCAGTGGACATCAACATGGGATGCCCGATAAGAAAGGTGATACGAACAGGAGCCGGGGCCGCTCTCATGCGGGAACCCCGTGAGGCTGAGGCCATCATTCGGGCTATTCGCCGCGCAGTATCCATTCCGGTGACGGTCAAGATTCGTTCGGGGTGGGATGAATCTCACCGCAACGCTTTGGAGATCGCGCAAAAAGTTGCTGCTCGGGGAGCTGACGCGATCACTGTCCATCCTCGAACTCGGACCCAAGGATTTCGGGGTGATGCCGACTGGTCGTGCATCGCAAAAATTGTGGAGGCCATCCCCATTCCTGTCATCGGCAATGGTGGCGTTTACACATTTGCAGATGCTATGAATCTGCTCAGGAAAACGGGTTGCCTTGGGATCATGATTGGCCGTGGAGCGCTTGGAAGGCCATGGATATTCACTCAATTAGAGCACTATCTCCGTGGCGAGCCCTTGCCAGACCCTCCTGAAAATACGCAACTTTTGAAGGAAATCCTGTATCATCTCCGTTGGGCGGCGCAACAGTTGCAGCAGCCGGGGGCAATATCACGGATGCGAATGCACATAGCATGGTACACCCGGGGGCTTCCGGGTGTCCGCTTCCTGAGAAAAAGTCTCCAACTATCCGTTGACTTTGCATCCATGGAAAATATTCTGGTTTCATATTTCAAGACAATTGAGGGAAATCATTTAGATATATCTCAAAATTAAGCTATTGACATCCCATTGGGCAATTGGTTTAATAATGTCATTATCAGGGAAAGATCGTAATAGGACAATGAATATCAGAAAGAGATGCTTATTTTACTGATTCATTTTCATCATCCTTTGCAGGAGAGCCCTTAGACTTTTCAATGAGGATAATTATTAAATCCCTTTGAGATAATATCGGTGATTATCAGAGAGAGGACAGAAAATGGCGAGTGAATGGATCACCAGCAGCCCGGGTGTATTGGGAGGCAAACCGGTCATTCGAGGAACGAGGATCTCAGTTGCGTTCGTGCTCAAGCTTTTATCTGCAGGATGGACAATGGATCAGATTTTACAAAATTACTCACATTTAACGAAGGAAGGAATATTGTCGGCTCTGGAATACGCATCACAGGTTTTAGATGGTCAATGGGTCGTTCCAGTGCGAGAGAAGAAGAAATGAAGATCCTTTTAGATGAAAACGTGTCTGTGGAATTGATAAATAAATTGCGAGACGCAGGGCACGTGGTAAACGACACCATTAGCCTTGGCCTGGCAGGTGCGGAAGATCAGTGGGTACTGACACGCGCGGTGCGTGAAGGCGCCATAATTCTGACATCTGATAAGAAATTCGGTTGTTTCCTTCAGTTCCCCGGTGAAAACAATCCTAGACCTCAAGCTCTTCTCATCACTGTTGAGCATTGCATGCTTGCTCGGTTGATGGAAGATGTAATCCTTGCACTGGAAGTTCTTCAATCAAAATGGGCTAATGAACCTTTTGTAGCTATCTTGGAGGAGGGCCGCATTCGAATCCAGGCGGGAACTGACAGGAAGGCCTAATGACATTCACCAAGAATTTCAATAGCAAAATTTTAGGACAGCCTTAATCGAAAACAAACTCGTTAGAAACTTCTTCTTAATCATTCGTTTCCATCCCATTCCATACGCTCATAAGCAAGGCACCTATGACAGGTCCATCCCGGCCATTTCATCATCACAGCAAAATCCAGACAAGAATCATAATGTTGGCAGTCCACGTGTCGGAAGCCTGTCCCCTCTGCTGCTTTAACAGGATTAGGCTTGCTAAATAAAATTACATCGCCCATTGCTGACTTAGTATTACTTGACGATTTCTTCGTGGTTTTAATTATCCCCAATGAATACTATCCAACACTACGTAAGCCAAATAATTTGCGCATCCTCTGACGGAGGTTTTGCTATCGGGACCTATCAGAGAGACTCAATAATTAGAAAACTCATACCATAGCAAATATTTATAAAGGATATCGCCCAAGCGATTTGACCCTGATTGTTCAATGGTGCCGAAGGCGGGATTTGAACCCACACGGGCTTGCACCCACCAGCCCCTCAAGCTGGCGTGTCTACCAACTTCCACCACTTCGGCATTCTCTTTTCCATCTGGCCATTCATCCTTCTAGTATGGTCTTTTCTTATTTCTCACCAGGTGCCAAGGGTGCTCCTTGCCGGGTGTCCGGCGCCTCGGGCTGATTTCCCGCTGAAGGATTCGTCTGTGGCATTGTTGGTTCGGCCTGGGGCACAGGGAAAGTCGTTTGCTCCACAGGTGGAGTAGTCTCTTTCATGATACTTCCTGTAGTTTTTTGTCCTGACAGATAAGCCAAACTCAAGCTGGTCAACATAAATACAATGGCTGCCACAGTGGTCAGCTTGTTCAAAAAGCTCGCCGGTCCCGCGCTGCCGAAGAGTGTCTGGCTGCTTCCCCCGAAGGCTGCTCCTATATCCGCTCCTCTTCCTGTTTGCAGGAGTACGATAAGTATCAAGGCTACTGATACCAAAATATGGATTATTACGATAAAAATGTTCATTTAAAAATCAAACCTCTAATCAACCACTATATGGTGTTTCATTTTGTGTTCCGGCCGGCTTAAGTTTATGGCATAAGTTATCACATGCCTTTACCCTTCCAGAAAGCATTTTTACATCCTTGATTAAGAGGCGGGCGCTTCCATGAATTTTACAATCCGCTCGAACGCTTCCACCTTAAGGCTTGCGCCCCCGACCAACATTCCATCAATGTCAGGCTGTGCCATCAGTTCGTCAGCATTATCCTCTCTTACTGAGCCACCATACAATATTCTGATGGAATTTGCAAGTGTTTTATTGTACTGTTTTTCGAAAAATTGACGGATGAAAAGATGAACTTCCTGGGCTTGTTCGGCAGAAGCGGAGATGCCCGTTCCGATTGCCCAAACGGGTTCATATGCCACCATTAAGGTTTTGGCATCATCCGCTATTAGATTTTGCAAGCTCTTTTGGAGCTGGCGTTCAACCACCGCCATGGTATATCCCGCCTTGCGCTCTTCCAGATTCTCACCGATGCATAGGATGGTAATGAGCCCTGAGGCCAGTGCTCCCCGAATCCTACGATTTATAATTTGATCCGTTTCTCCAAAATGTTGCCGACGCTCAGAGTGACCGATGATGACATGAGTGCATCCCACCTCCCGGAGCATCCACGGTGAAACTTCACCGGTGAAAGCTCCTCGTTTTTCCCAGTGGCAGTTCTGGGCGGAGAGTTTGACCCGGCTTCCACACAGGCGTTGAGCTGCGGTGATCAATGAAACAAAGGGCGGTGCGATCACCACCTCCCGATCTTCTACGTTTGAAACCCTAGGGAGAAATTCGTCCAGAAAAGCGAGTGTCTCCTCCGGACCCTTATGCATTTTCCAGTTTCCAGCAATAATCGGTCGACGCATCTTTACATCTATAGGTTTGAGCCGGTTTTAATTAATCAGCATTAACTGGTTTGCCCAACACGAGCCTGAATCATTCTTTAAGTATGTAAAGGCAATCTGTTCAGCGGCGCGCAGTGAATCACCCTCAGCTCATAATGTAAACAACCAGATCTATCATCCTGTAAGAGAATCCTGCTTCATTATCATACCAGGCCAGTATTTTGGCCAGGTTGCCATCGACGACTTTTGTGCTTAAGGCATCAAATATAGCAGATGCGGTCTCCGAGGTGAAATCGATGCTTACCAGCTCTTCTTCGCAATATTCCAGAATGCCTTTGAGGGGACCGCTTGCCGCCTCTTTCATGGCTTTATTGATTTGATCTATGGTGGCATTTTTCATTAGGCTCGCCGTAAAGTCCACCAAGGAGACGTTGGGGGTGGGCACCCTGATGGCCAATCCATCGAGTTTGCCTTTCAGTTCTGGTATAACCTGTGTCACAGCCACTGCTGCCCCAGTTGTGGTGGGTATCATTGAAAGGGCCGCGGCACGAGCTCTCCTAAGGTCCTTGTGAGAACCGTCCAGGAGGCGCTGGTCCATGGTATAAGAATGAACTGTTGTCATCAGACCGCGTTCAATACCGAAGCTTTCGTGAAGCACCTTGGCCACCGGCGCCAGACAGTTGGTGGTACAGGAACCATTTGAGATTATGTGATGAATGCCCGGCTCATATGTGGTGTGATTTACGCCATATACCAACGTGGCATCCACATTTTTCCCCGGCGCAGCGATAATGACCTTTTTGGCTCCTGCCTCCAGATGAAGCCGATTGGTGGCTCCATCACGAAACCTCCCCGTGCTCTCTACCACCACGTCAATGTTCAGTTCCTTCCAGGGCAGTTTAGCAAGGTCATCGGTGATTCTTGTAACAATAATTCTTTGACCATTCACTATGATTGCGTCCTTATCCGCTTCTACCTTTCCCGGGAACTTTCCATGCACGCTGTCATATTTAAGTATATGCGCCAGGATTTTGGTATCGGCCCGTGAGTTGATAGCTTTCAGCTCAATATCTTGGCGATTATTGCAACAGCGAACCAGGTAGCGACCAATTCTCCCAAAGCCATTAATCGCTATTTTTATGGACATATTGAGCCTCCTTTAGCAATGCTGATGTTTACAAATGTTCTCTACAACTTAGCATTATCCAATATTCTAAGCTTGCCCGAAAAATAGCGGGTAATTCTAAATAAATTATTTTCATATATCTATTGAATTATAAAAAATATTCATTTGGATTGTCAATACGTCAGGGAGCAAAAGTATTATATAAGCCATGACTCAGAAAAGGCTGCTTACTTTTGGAGGCTCTAGCGCCTCGATAGAGCAATACTTAGAGCGGTAGTTAATCGAATTGTATCTTTATCGGCTTTTCGAAACCGTTCGCAGACGATTTTTGCAATATTCCGGATGAGGCGATATCCAATGGAGGGATTTGCCTCTGCAAAGCAATGAAAATCGTCCCGGCGAATCTCTAGGAAAGTACAGTCCGCGACAGCTGTAATGCTGGCCGTGCGGGCCCTCTGGTCGAAAAGAACAAATTCTCCGAAAATGGCGTGGTCATCCGCGGAAAGACGTGTGATTATTTTTTCATGCTCAACGAACTCTCCGCGTGTCTTGAGGGTCAAGCTCTTGGAGACCTCCACCGTTCCGCGCAGAATAATATACATGGTGTCCCCCTCCTGGCCCTCCAGCATAATAGCTGCTCCCTCCCGGTAATTAACCTCACGGGTTATGGACAGGAAACGTTCAATTTCCTCGGGGTGAAGACCCTGAAATATGGGGACAATCTGCAAAAAACGGAGCCAATGGTCGTTTCCTGAGGTTTCAGAAGTGTGTCTTTTCCAGAAGTTCATGATCTTTATCTGCTCAATTTTATGCTGGCTTGCTCTGAGCGATGACCGCTACCGAATCATTCTCTTTTAAGACGTAGTCTTCCCTGGGATTTAGGATTACCTTCGCCTCCTCTTTTTCAGGCAAAAGGTCCTTTTCCGCCTCTTCGAACTTTTTTTTAATAAATCGGTCTATAGC
Organism: uncultured Thermodesulfobacteriota bacterium; assembly: GCA_964611635.1. Taxonomy (GTDB): domain Bacteria; phylum Desulfobacterota; class JAFDED01; order JAFDED01; family JAFDED01; genus JAFDED01. Next base: position 12,941 of record CAZTAS010000119.1, on the reverse strand, counting down.
GGACAGATCATCTGAAAGAATATCATTCAGATTGAAAGCCTCTTCTTCAGTGATAATAGCTATGGCCAAGGCGCGATGCTCTTTTCTATAGTAATCGAATATCTCGGCAAATGTTCCCCCTGCAAATCTCTTTGGGACAGGCACTTTCCATAGTTTCTCTCCTTCCCCATATGAGATCAGCATATTCATCAGCCGGCTGATGCCGGAAGATAAGGATGCGCTGGCTAGCATTGCACCGTTGTTCTCACCCCGGACTATAATCTCGTCAACATTAATACGCTGAAGATGGGTGCGATTTTCTATATCCAGCAGTTCAGCACAGGTTCTTACTGCGGGTGCCATTGACTTGATGGCAAGTGTTCCCAGCACCGTTCGCTCATCGGCTTTTTCGATCCCTCGTGGACCCGAATGGTCGGCAAGGATAATGGTGGTCTGTGCAGCCTCGATGTTGGCCTTTCTCAAGATCCCTTCTCTTGTGAAATCTCCGTGGACAAACTCTATCTGTAAATCCGGAAACTGAGCCTTAATGTTGTTGATGTCCTCTATGGACAGTTCATTTACAAGGACAATTCTTAGCTTGGCTTTGCTGAGTTCCCGGGTCAGCCCTTGTATTACTTCCTCTCCGTGTTGATTCCAACCGCAGATCACAATATGATCGCGTGCGCGAACACTCTCCAACCCCCTGTCCTCCATGATTCGTCTTCCCACAAACACGGAAGAGATGGTGGCTGTGAGAAGAGAGATTAGTCCAATTCCAACGATAATAGTGATCATGGCCGCCATGCGCCCCAGACCGGATCTGGGAATCGTATCCCCGTACCCAACGGTCGTGAGGCTCACCACGGCCCACCACAGCGCATCCCAAAAGCACCGTATAGTTGTCCCTACTTGTTTGCTTTCCAGCAGGAATAGGCTCGTGGAACTTAAGATAATGGTGACAATCAGAAAGATCAATATGCTGAAAAAATGACCCCTTTTCAATTCATTCCAGATTTCTTCATGGAGTCTCATTTGAAACCTTGGTATTATCTTTTAATCACCGGGGGTCTATCTGTTTATCTCATGAGAAGCGACTTCGAGAGGATTACAACAGGACAATCACCAATCGCGTTTTTTCCCGGGAGGTATTGGGAAGAAAGGACTCTATCCCCTTACCACACCCCGGTCACGTAACCTTACATCATTGAATGTCAGGATCATGCTCAAGAAGAGATGTATAAGCGCGGCGCGCCGTTCCCTGGAATTAGAACGGTCATCATATCTCTGCATTGACAATCAATCGGAGCTTATCGCCCGGGTAGATTTGCGCCTTCGCATCCAGATTGTTCCAACGAAAGATCTTAGACATTTTGATGCCATATCGTCGGGAGATGCTCCAGATATTGTCCCCTTTCTGAACTGTGTATAGTATCTCTTTGGGCTTTGTGTTCCGGACCTGCCCGGGCGTATTTTTGTCCTGACGGGCCATGGGCGGTAATTTCTTGACTCTTCCTGATGTAGTGTCGCTTTTCGGAATTCGCAAACATATCCCTGCTCGAATGCGTCGAGCATTTCGAATGTTGTTGATTTTCATAAGCTCTTTAACATTTAAAGAGTAGTACTGGGCTACACTCCATAAAGTCTCACCCTTTTGTAAAATATGCTCCTTCATCTCCCCGCTGTATTCATGCTTATGTGTCCTGTGGAGGCTTGTGCTGCGAGAAGCGATGCTTGGCTCAGGAACGCTGCGGCTGGCAACAGCTCCGCCATACCGTATTCGCAAACGTATCCCTGCTCGAATGCGTCGAGGATTTCTAATGTTGTTGATTTTCATAAGCTCTTTAACATTTAAAGAGTAGTGCTGGGCTACATCCCATAAAGTCTCACCCTTTTGTAAAATATGCTCCTTCATCTCCCCGCTGTATTCATGCTTATGTGTCCTGTGGAGGCTTGTGCTGCGAGAAGCGATGCTTGGCTCAGGAACGCTGCGGCTGGCAACAGCTCCGCCATACCGTATTCGCAAACGTATCCCTGCTCGAATGCGTCGAGGATTTCTAATGTTGTTGATTTTCATAAGCTCTTTAACATTTAAAGAGTAGTGCTGGGCTACATCCCATAAAGTCTCACCCTTTTGTAAAATATGCTCCTTCATCTCCCCGCTGTACTCATGCTTATGTGTCCTGTGGAGGCTTGTGCTGCGAGAAGCGATGCTTGGCTTAGGAACGCTGCGGCTGGCAACAGCTCCGGCATGCCTGGCCCGGATGGGTACAGGCCTTCCGGGGATAAAGAGTTTTTGTCCCGGCATCAACCTCCTTGGATTGGTAATTCTGTTGGCTTCCATGATGGAACGTACCGTGGATCCGAATCGGCGGGCGACCTTAGAGAGCGTGTCGCCACGCTGAACCACGTAACCACCGTAAGTGACTTTTTTCAGGGGCTTCATTTGGGCCAGGTTCTTATAGAATTTTATGCCGGTGTTTTCGGGGACTTTTAGACAATACTCTTTGCGGCCCGGGGGGGTAATCCAGTGTTTCAGTTCAGGATTGAGTTCTTTGAGGTGTTCATACGTGGTCCCACATGCCTTGGCCAGGGCTCGCAAGTCAACCGATCTCTGCACCAGCACCCGGTCGAAGGCATGAGGCTCTTCGGGCTTGATGTTGGTAAAGCCATATTTTTCCTGATTTTTTGAAATGATAATGGCCGCGATGAGTTTGGGAATATAGGACTTGGTTTCCTGCTTTAGCCTTCTGGAGCGCCGGGATAGGGTCCAGAAATCGCTGGTCTGGCGTCGGTCCACTTCCCGACTTATGCGAGCCTCTCCAGCGTTATAACTGGCTGCCGCAAGATACCATGAGCCGAAAATATCATACAGATCTTTCAAATAAGCAATGGCAGCTCGAGTCGATTTTTCCGGGTCTCTACGCTCGTCCACCCACCAATCCACTCTGAGACCATATTTTCTGGCTGTGCTCGCAATAAATTGCCATGGGCCCACTGCATGTGCGCGGGAATAGGCCCTGGGATTGAAGCCGCTTTCAATCATGGCCATGTAGACCAGGTCCTCGGGCAGGCCATGTTCTGCCATCAGTTTCTTCATCATCGGAATATAACGATGAGAGCGGGCCAACCAGTGCTCAAAGTTTTTTCGGGCTTTATTCTGAAAATATTCAAAATATCTCTCTACATATTTGTTAATCACTACTGGAATATCATTGACCATCTCCTTTTCTAGTTCAACCAGTGGTGATGGCTCCTCTTCATCTTCTCCATTACGCTCCAGGAAAGAGGGGACGTCCTTCGATACCATGTCCTCAATATTATCAGGCTCTTCCAGTGGTAAAAGATGTTCGAATTCATTGGTTAAGATTTCCAGCATTTCGGGGGCGCGCAGGTGATCGGAACGCCCGTTCCCCTTAAGCCCGTGTTTTTCAATATCCAGGGATACCTCGCTGGCTGATAGGAAATCTTCCTGCAGTGGAATATAGGCACAGCTAATGGGCAGTCCCACTTCGGGCTCTAGTTGATGATCCATCAAGTCAAAATTCCACCCAAGGGAAGAAGCGGTTTTTTCGGATGAATCGGCAGGTTCCACTGGCAAGTGTTGCGTGCTGGCCTTCTCGGCTGGCTGTAGCACACTACCCGGCATATAATCCGGTCTCCCCGCTCTCTCTTCCTTCATGCTCATGGCGCATCCAGAAAGAAATAAACAAACCATGAGAGTTGCCAACGCTTTCCTCACAACCGGGATCCTTTCCGAATCACGAGTTACCAAATTCATAAGGTTAGCTTAACATAAACAAAAACGGTCACCTTGTCAATGATAAAGATTCATTTAAAAGATTCATTTAACCAGTCGCACAAATATGAAGCTATGTAGTGGTTGTATACGTTTATGTAACCCTGCTGGATGTCTGGAGGAATTGATGCCCATGTTGCACTATAATCAGCCCTGCTCGATTTCTGTAAAATTTTCATGACTGTTCCGCCGTGATCGAAGATAATGCCGCTTATCCGGGCGAGGCTCTCATGAAGCCGAACCCTGATTGATGGCCTCTTGATTTTTGCCTAGATTATCACTTTGATTGGACTGGGTCAAGGCCATTTGTGGATCAGAAACTCGATTTACTTGTCTTTCCTGAAAGACTATGCCATAATAATTTTATAATATCAGATATAATGTTTAATAAGTGCGACCTCGAATGAGACGCATATATTGGCGTAAGCCATGAAGAAGAATTTAGAGTTTCAGCGCAAAAAGCTGGCTAAGCTCATAGCTTATATCCTTGAACACCGGCCCGATGAATTTGGACTGGTGCTGGACGGGGAGGGTTTTGTCAGCCTTAAAGAGCTTCAGCACGCCATCACAGAGGAAGAGGGATGGTCATACGTGAGGATGACCCACATGGAAGAGGTGGCAAGTAGTACTGAGGGCAAGTGCTTCGATATCCGTGAAGGCCGAATTCGGGTGCGGGAAGATAGGGCTGCTTCGCCATCGGTAAAGCATGAGCCTGTGGAGCCTCCGCCGGTGCTTTACTTTGCGGCTCGAAGGAAAGCCTATGCCCATATCCTCAGGCATGGCCTGGAACCCTCGGGAAAACCCTTTGTGCCATTGGCTGCCACTGAAGAACTGGCGGTCCGCATGGGTCAGAGGCGCGATAACCAGCCGGTGCTCCTGACTATCCAGGCCCAGGAGGCATATCGGGACGGATGCACTTTCACACGGCCAAAAGAGCTGATCTATTTATCAGGTGCACTGCCTACCTGTTATATATCCGGCCCTCCCGTGGAGCAGGTGTCAGAGACGCTTCCCAGAAAGCCCCAAAAACAGCCCAGGGAAGCACAATCCCCTGCAGTGCCTGCCTACGACACCCTGCGTATGGCTTACCGGATGGAGGCAAAGCCCAAAAGGAGACGGGAAAAGGAAGTAGAATGGAAAAAATCAGCACGCAAGCACCGCCGCCAGCGCTGGAAATGAGCGATAGGAACAAACGCCGAATCCTTGAGTACTGCAAGATCCATATAGAGAGGGGCATGACGCTGGGGAAGGAGAGGAAAAAGATTAAATTTTATTGTGATGTTTTTAATATGATAGGAATTGCATGAAAAGATCTATCGCAAGATATACGCTCTTAAATATAGATATTCTTTTGCATTTTTAGCAAATTATTAAAGCCGATAAATGTACTGATTATATCCAAGACATCGACACCATCATTGGTACTCCGTAATTCCATATTCAAAGAGGAATCCATGCAAAAGGCAAAAACTGTTGGAGAACTGAGGGTCTCGGGTTATCGAAGCCGCACAATCAAGGATGAGATTCGAGACAATCTGGTGAACCGGCTCCGGAGCGGGCAGGAGACTTTTCCGGGCATCGTCGGCTACGGGGACACCGTGATTCCACAACTGGAGAACGCGATCCTTTCGGGCCATGATATCCTTCTGGTCGGTCAGCGGGGACAGGGCAAAACCCGGATTATGCGCTTACTGACGGGGCTGATGGACCCGTGGGTTCCGGTCATGAAAGGCTGCCAGATCCACGATGATCCCCTTCACCCTATCTGCCGTGCTTGCAGCGAAGTCATCCGGCGCCGGGGGGATGAAGCGGAGATCTTCTGGATTCCCCCGGATCTCCGGTACGCTGAGAAACTGGCAACGCCGGATGTGACTCCAGCGGACATCATCGGCGATGTCGATCCCATCAAGATCGCTGAGGGGCGCTATCTATCCGACGAGGAAACCATTCACTTCGGGCTGGCTCCCAGGGCACATCGCGGGATATTCGCCATCAATGAGCTGCCGGAACTCCACGAAAAGATACAGGTGGGATTGTTCAACATTCTGGAGGAGCGGGATATTCAGATCCGGGGCTTCCAGGTTCGTCTCCCCCTGGACGTGCTGGTCGTGGCGACCTGCAATCCAGAGGACTACACGAACCGTGGACGGATTGTGACTCCTTTGAAAGATCGATTCGGTTCTCAGATACGCACCCATTATCCACCCACCCTGGAGGACGAAATCCGTATTATGGAGGCCGAGAGCAAGCTGCCCGTGGTGGAAGGAACGAAACTGGTCATACCGGACTTCATGAAAAAGGTCGTGGCCGGTATAAGCATGGAGGCCCGGAGCCATCCGGAGATCAATCAGAACTCTGGCGTCAGCGTCCGCATGACCATCGACAACTACGAGAACGTGGCCAGCCAGGCACTGAAACGCTCACTAATCAACGGCGAATCCCAAGCAACTCCCCGGATCTCCGACCTGGCCTTCACCTCCTCTTCTTCCATGGGAAAGATTGAGTTTGACTGCTTGGAGCCCGAGAGGGATCACAAGGTAATGCAGCAGGTAGTGGACGCAGTTGTGCGAAAGGTCTTTCTTCAACATTTCAAGGCCGAATCCTTCCATGAATTTCTCAGTGCTCTCGACGAAGACGCCATCATTGAGATCTCCGATCGCACCCCTGCCCGGGAAATCATTGACCTACTCAACCAATCCGGTTTGCCTCTGGATGTAGTTCAAGCCCACTTCGATGGTTCTTCGGAATCAGTGCTGGCCTCAGCCCTTGAAATGGTGCTGGAGGGGCTGTACCAGGAGGATTTCCTGGGAAAGCGGGTGTCGGGCCCCGCGCTGATATTCAGGAAAAGTGGAGCAGTCAGCAGGATTAATCCCGGCGAGGGAAAGCGGACATGATCCGGACAGCCTATTTTAAGAAGGTTCATGAACATCTCGAAGAATCGCTGAATACCATGGATGCGACCCGTCAGGTGGTAGATGCCATCCTCTCCAGCCGTGATGCCGAAAGAGCCCTAATGACCCTTCGCATCAATGGCATTGCCACGCCCGACGGAGTCAAGCTTCTTCTGGGCGTAAACGACCTTTTGGAGATGGCCCGTCAGGCAGGAACCGATGACAAGACAGGCCACCGGGCGCGCACCCTGGAGAGACAACTGAAGCGAGTTTTCTGGGATGCCTGCCCTGAAAACATCAGCGATGAAGAGCTGCGAGAGTTGCTCGGAGATTGGGCCCTGGCCCACTGGCTCCGCCTCAAGGATCTCCCTGAATTATTGCGCCGATGGGGTTATTTTGGCATCGACGAGCGGGGTTACCAGTTCACGGAGACCGGTGTGGAGCGCTTGGGCATGCGGTTGATCCAGGAGATCTTTCGCCGAAACGGCCGAGGTATCCGATGGGGCACTCATCCCTCGACGCGACGGTCCCACAGTGGAGTGAAAACAGGAGAGACCGCTCCCTTTAAACCTGGAGATCCCATGTTCCTGAATGCTTCGCGCACTATTCATCAGGCCATTATGCGTGGATCCCGGGGTGTTCCCGTTCGCCTCCGACCCGAGGACCTGATGGTTGACGAGATGGAAACCGCTGAGAAAGCTTCCACTGCTCTCTTGGTGGACCGCAGCGTATCAATGCGGGAGGGTGGGAAAATTCAGGCTGCCAAAAAAGTCTCCATGGCCCTCTATGCTCTCATCCGGAAAATGGCCCCCCGGGATACGCTTCACCTGGTGGGCTTTTGCACCAGAGCGCACCCCATGAGCCCCACTGAACTCCCCAATTTGCGCTGCGACGATCGGAACCCTTATACCAACATGCACGAAGCGCTTCAAATTGCATACCGGCTTCTGCGCCAGGAGCGTTCGTCCCGCCGTCAGGCCATTCTGATAACCGACGGCGAACCCACGGCCCACCTCGCCCGTGGAGGCGTCTTTTTCCAGTCTCCGCCCAATCGCAAGACCATCACCGCCACACTGGAGGAAGCCCGGCGGCTGACGCGCTCGGGGGCTGAACTCATTGTCTTCATGATCGGCGACGATCCATCCTGCCGTCAGTTTGTGGGAAATATCGGCAAGATCGGGAGGGGACGAACTTTTTTCACCACGCCCGATAATTTGCAGGAATGCTTACTTGTGGACTATATGTCTAGGAGAATGTCCAGAGTTTAAAGTGTTCGATCTCCGTCCAAAATTGTGGTTTGGATTATTCCATTTTGCCACATACAGCTTCAATTTTTATCAGGCTCCACCTCGGGTTCTGTCTCGTCATTCTGCGGGGGAATGATGTACTCCTGGTCAATCCACTTGCCAAGGTCAATCAGCTTGCAGCGGTGGGAACAGAAAGGTCGATATGGGTTTCCCTCCAGTTGCGTCTCTTTACCACACCGTGGGCAGCGAACCAAGAGTTGTTTACCCTTTTTCATTTTGTGATTTCACTCCATTAAGTGTTTATTTTAAAAGGGAATTCCTTATGTGTCAAGGTGGCTGCGGGAAAGTCTCGCGCACGGCTTGAAAAGTCAATGATCTTAGTTAAATAGAGAATCCTCAACTTTGAATTCTTAAGGGTGCCTTGGACATCAATGACGAGCTACCCTATAATAATCTAGGGAAGGCTTTCAAATGATATCGGATTTCAGCAACTCTTTTCCCTTTCATTATGCCACTACTTAATCGGTCTTGGCAACATATCCTGGATGAGCAGGGGCCAGGGCATCCTGGATGTTTTGCTCACCCAGGAGAACGGTAATACCTTCCTGGTTGATCTCTCTGTTGAACTCGAATATCTTTCCTCACAGGATGTGCATGATGCGGAGAGAGTGATCATCTGTCATCAATAGCTTGCGCCTGAGCATCAAGCTGGGGACTTGGCAAGTCTCCTTATTGAACGCCTCGGATTAATTCCTTTCAGTTTCATAAAAAATAATAACCACGAATAGTAGATGAGAAAATTAATCAACAAGGGATCATTTCTTCCTCGAGGAGGGCTAGATTAATCCCATAGCCTCGGACAATCCAGTAATCCTTATCTGTTGAGGCGTACCGGAATAGCACCTTGACCCATACAGCATATGCCCCACCACATCAATGTCAGGATCAATGATGCCAGTTAATTTTGACCCAATTGGATATAATCTTGCCTTTATGTCGATAGTTTGTTGACAACTTTGATTAGAATTGTTAACTTAAAAATATTAAACCCTAAGCGATAGATTTTGTGATGGAATCAGACATTATGTCTCCAATAGTTGAGGTAATGGAAGGAAACGGATTTACCCTGACCCGGCTGGAAGTCGGGATGATGGAGAACAATTGTTATCTCATTCGCTGCCATGAGACCAGCGAAGGGATCATTATTGATCCAGCCGACGAGCAGGAGAAGATCCTGCAGTCATTGAAAGGGATTGAAGCCAAATATATTCTTTTGACCCACAGCCATTGGGATCACATCGGCGCCCTTGCCAAAATTAAAAAGGCCACTGGTGCTCGGGTTGGTGTCCATCGTCTAGACGCCGAACGCATTAAAGAGTGGGTGGATTTCTATCTGGAGGATGGCCAGGAAATTTTTTTCGGGAGACACCGGATGCGGGTCATCCATACACCCGGGCATTCACAGGGGGGAATATGTCTGTTTATCGGGAAATACCTGCTAAGCGGAGATACCATTTTCCCCGGAGGACCTGGAAGCACCTCCATTCCAGGAGCCGATCTTGCCTTAATACTTCGCAGCATTTCTGAAAAGATATTCACTCTTCCATCCGAAACAATTATCTGTCCGGGACATGGCCGAACCACAACAGTAAGCGATGAGATTGGAACAGCCCCCTATCGGAGCACATGACAAACATTACAACCTAGCGAAATTCCGCACTATAAGTTGAGTAGGGGTTTGAACCTATGAAGCAATTAAGAATTTTCAACTCCATGACAAGGAGAAAGCAAAGATTAACATTCAGGTCCGATACGGGCAATGTTGGAGTTTATGTCTGCGGCATAACGCCTTACGACGTAACACACCTCGGCCATGCATTCACCTACACATTTTTTGACATCGTTGTCAGATACCTCAGGCACCTTCGGTACAGGGTGAGGTACGTGCAGAACCTCACAGATATCGACGACGATATTCTCAAACAGGCGGAAAAGGAAGGTAAAAACTGGAGGCTTCTGGCAGAGGAGAACACGCAGAAATACCTGGAGGATATGAGATGGCTTAACAACCTTCAGCCTGATGTGTATCCAAGGGCCACCGACCATATAGAAGACGCGATAAAAATCATAATGGAGCTGCAAAAGAAAAGAAAAACATACGAAAAAAATGGAAACGTTTATTTCGATATCAATTCGGACAAAGAATATGGAAAGCTCAGCAAACTTTCAAAACAAGAAATGCTCCCCATAGCAAATGAACACGGAAACAATCCGAACGATCCGAAAAAGAAAGATCCGCTTGATTTTGTTCTATGGCAGGCAAAAAAACCGGGAGAACCCTCATGGCAGTCTCCTTGGGGGGAGGGGAGACCGGGATGGCACATAGAATGCAGTACGATGTCTATGAAATACCTTGGGGAATCCGTGGATATCCACGGGGGAGGGGGTGATTTGATTTTCCCACATCACGAAAGCTCGATTGCGCAATCAGAACATGCGACCGGAAAGAAATTCGTCAGATACTGGATACACACGGGAATGGTACGTTACGAAGGTGAAAAGATGAGCAAATCGCTCGGCAATCTCATTCTATTGAGGGATTTGAGAGAGAAATATAGTCCAAATATTATTAGGATATACCTGCTTTCGCACCATTACCGTTCTGTGTGGGAATTCAAGGATGACAAGGGCGAAGGCATAATAAAGGCTATTGAGAAGGATGAATTGTTCAAGAAAGTTTGGCTTGCTCAGTCTGGGATGGGAGAACCTCTGGATATCTCCGAATATGAACAGGGCTTTTTCGACGCAATGAATGATGACTTTAACACGCCCTTGGCGTTAGACCATCTTAAAAATCTCGCCATCCGTGTTCTAAAAAATGAAGACAAAAATATTGGGGATGCGAAAGCTTTCCTGAACAAAGCCTTTAATATTCTGGGGTTAATGATTGAATACAAATAAATTGATTTTAAAGAGAAAATTATATTAATTGTAAATCACCTTTGTATGACTCGCTCCGGGTGGATTATTTAGATACGGCATTCACATCATTCGAGAAAAACTAGCAATATGAAGCCTGATGTGAAGATTCCAAAAACAGACAAACTTTGAATACAGATAGGCATTAGTGCGGTGAGCCTGATTGCAACGATCTCGGGATGCAGTTTATATTTTTACACTCTTTTCCCCCGGCTTGTGAACCATAACTGTGCTTTGAGGGCTCGGGCTTGCCGCTTTAAGTAGCCATCTAGCGGACGCCGACTATGTAATTACTTATAAAACGTATTTAGAGACTTTGAAAACAAAAGATTGCCATGAACTGCCAATAAAAATGCGTAGAGCGCTCAGGAAGGCAAATCCACGAATGCAATTGGCCGGAAGGGATTTGTCGCTGGAGGAAGATCTCAATCAGTTTATTATGTTTCACGGGAAAAGCCATCAAACCACGGCTCGCTTCATGAGACCTTCCATAAAGGCTTTTTTTCTCGTCATGACCTCCAGCCTTAACGAAGCCGGATAGTTGCAATTGAAAATTATCAGAAGGAACAATTTTTCAACTGCTGCTCTCTTGCACTTTCGCTCCCGGGACAGCCTGAGGATTTGCAAATCGGGATTCAATCCTGAATATTCCAGATGGAGCCTCATATTTATAATGAGCAAACTTATTCGGAAAGCCATCTAGGACAGGATCAAGCTAAACGATTTCTAGAAGGGCAACAAGCTCTATAAGTATCGCTTCGGAGCTCAAGACCAATAAATTTATAGGATTGTTATCAATGGATATAATTCATCCACTGCATGAAACCAGCCAAATGCGAATTGCAAGTATAAGTCTCCATACTTGCCCCCTTGCCGCTCTGGGCGGCAAAGAGACAGGTGGAATGAACGTCTACGTCCGCGAACTCAGCCGCCAGTTGGGCATGAATGGGGTTATTGTGGATGTCTTTACCCGTTCGCAAAACCCTGATTTGCCCCGCGTGGCGCCAATGGGGCCGGGATCCCGCGTCATCCATATCCCGGCAGGAGAGGAACGGCCGCTGGATAAAAACCAATTGCCCCGCCATATCCCGGAGTTCTTTAATGGCGTTATTCAATTCGCAGAAGAGGAAGGAATCATCTACGACCTTATCCATAGCCATTATTGGCTCTCGGGTTCGGTGGCTTCTCGCCTGAAACCATTATGGGGCATACCCTGGGTCCATATGTATCATACTTTAGGATTCATGAAAAATCAGATAGCGCGGCATGGGGAAGCCAGGGAACCCTCAATTCGACTCGCCATTGAGGCCGAGATAGGACAGAAGGCCACGCTAGTGGTAGCGCCCACACCTATGGAGAAGGCCCAGCTTATTTGGGCTCTGGGAATTGCCCCTGAAAAAATTCGGGTAGTCCCGTGTGGTGTGGACGTGGAACTGTTTCAGCCCGTTAATCCTTATAAGGCGAGGGATTTGCTGGGATTGGGCCCGGGTCGATACATCTTGTTCGTCGGCAGGCTGACTCCTGTGAAGGGTCTGGATACTCTGATTCGCGCTTTTCGGATCCTTTCAGAAAGGGAATGGAGAAATGGGAAGGGCGTCAGGCTGCTTATTGTGGGAGGAGACCAGGAGGATCCACTTGCGGATGGCTCAGAACTCCAAAGCCTCGCAAATTCTCTTGGTGTAGCTGATAAAATCTTCTTTCTGGGCCCACAGCCTCAGAGCATTTTACCCCTCTTTTATGCTATTGCCGAAGCGTGTGTACTTCCATCGCGGCATGAATCGTTCGGCATGGTAGCCCTGGAAGCCATGGCCTGCGGAAAGCCCGTTGTAGCTTCCAATGTAGGGGGGCTTGCCTTTTCAGTGGTAAATAATGAAACGGGAATTCTTGTCCCTGAGGGAGACCCCTCTGCACTGGCTATGCGTTTGTCTTATTTGCTTGAACATACAGAAGTGGCACGAAAGCTTGGCAAGTGTGCTGCCCAGAGGGCTCTGAATTTCCGTTGGCCCATCATTGCAGAGCGCGTACTGGACTTGTATCGCCATCTAACCC
>CAZTAS010000118.1:0-19541 GCA_964611635.1 uncultured Thermodesulfobacteriota bacterium | reverse complement strand
AGGGGAAGGGTTTTCCTCCTTAATTCTCTGTCCAGTTTTTGGGGTACATTATAGGTTTCAGCTTTAGCGAAAGCTTTAAGATTGACTGACCGTGCCCGTTAAGTAAAATTTTGAGGTGAGGCGCTTGGCTAAACAACAGAAACCCAAGGATGAGCAAAAAATCTGGCAAGCTTTCTTTTCTATTTTGCTAACGGAAAATTTACAAGCCACCTCGCATCTTCCTTCGTGAAGCTCATATTGGAGATGCATCTTCAGAGAGCTCTGGATAAGAAAAAGTTCGTTGTCCAAATTATGACAAATAAAAAAACCTCATCCTCCCATTATGGAAAAATAAGGTGTTCTCTCTTCATGTCATTCATGGCGCCCTCCCAAAAAAGGTTACTCGGGTCACCAAGATAATATTTTAGCAATCAATTCAAGGGATTCATATATATATTTTGATACCATGGCAAAATATGAATATCAAGAAAAAATTCACAGATATATGATCTCGTTTGCTAAATATTGCTAGCACCCACAACACGATGAACTTCAAACCTTAATCGGGCTTCAACTCATCTTGCGCTGGCCGTCGTATTCTTTTGGATCACTTTCTATATTCTTTTCGGTATAATGACTAAGAGGCTTCACTTCAACATAAAACTTATCAGCCCTGTTTATGATGGCCACGATTACCCCCAATAAAAGGCCAAATAAGTTGCTTAACATTCCTGGTGCTACAAGACAAAGCCCAGCGATTATTGCAAATATTCGCTCATACCAAGAACATCTTGTTAGCATAAATCCGTTTAATCCGTAAACAAGAAGTGCACACCCTGCAAAAGCAGTAACTATTGCAATCATGATATATGCAGGAGAACCCTGCAGGAGCAGTAATGACCCTCTCGCTCCGTAAACAAAAATAAAGGGGACTATGAAGGCGAATACCCCTAAACGCAAGGCATCCATCGCTGTTTTCCATAAGTGCCCGTTGGCTACTGATGCAGCTGCATATGATGCGAGGGCCACGGGTGGAGTTATCGCTGAAACACAACTATAGTAGAAAATAAACATATGGGCATTTAAGAGCGGCGTACCCATCTTAACTAGAGCAGGAGCAGTCAGTGCCGAAGCAATAATATATGCACCAGACGTTGGCAGCCCCATTCCTAAAATAAGAGTACTCACCATAACCAGAACAAGTGCCGGAACCAGATGATTTCTCGCAACCAAGAGTACTACCTCAGTAACTTTAATTCCCAATCCGCTCGTCATCACAATACTTACAATAATACCTGCTGTCGCAAGAGCCAAAGCAATAGGAGTAGCATTGAGTGCCCCGGTTTTCAATGCACTGGCCGTTTTGCGGATATCCAGTCGGGTTTCTTTGCGAATGAATGACGCGGCGACCGTCGCAATGATAGCTCCAAAAGCCGCTAAATTTGGGGAGTATCCCGATGCCAACAAGTAAATAACGACTGCCAACGGCGTCAAAATAAAATAATACTTCCTTAGTATACTCTTAACATCCGGAAGTTCGTTTCTTGGCAATCCTCTTAGCCCCGTTTTCCTCGACTCTGCATCTATTGCGACGTAGATTGTAAAGAAATACAGCACCGCTGGAATAAACGCAGCTACTGCCACATGCCAATAAGATATGCCTACAAAGTCAGCGAGTATGAATGCCGCAGCTCCCATAAGCGGTGGCATGATTTGCCCACCAGTAGAGGCGGCAGCCTCAACCCCCCCAGCAAATTCATATCTATAGCCGTATTGTTTCATCAAAGGAATGGTGAATGAGCCAGTTGCGTAAACGTTTGCCACTGCACTGCCACTGATCGTTCCCATCAACATGCTAGAAATCACACTGGCTTTCGCAGGTCCCCCTCTTTGCCCTCCGAAAATTCCGATAGCCACCTGAATGATAATGTTGCCCAATCCCGTTTCTTTCAGAAAAGCCCCGAACAATATGAATAAGAAAATGAATGTAGCTGAAATTCCCAGCGGAATGCCATAAATTCCCATAGGTCTGATATACATTTGTTCAATAAAGAACTCAAAACTTAGTCCTGGATGACCAAGAACATCAGGAATAACTGGTCCAGCAAACCAATATACAATCCCCCCTATAGCTATTGCCGACATTACCCAGCCGAACGCCCTGGCCGTAGCATATATGACTAAAAAGAGAGTTGCTATTCCAAAGAACTTATCTCCAACCGTTACTGGATCTAAATATGTCATGCGGCTAATGAGGCGATCATGAGATATGAGAATATAGATTGTACCCGCCACCGAAAGGCTTGCCAAGAAAGAATCTATGATGATGTGAGACTTTCTTTTCCATTCTTGTAATGGTTTTGATAAAAATATTAGAACTAATGCAAAACCAAGATGAATGGCCCTCTGCTTAAGAACGGGCAATACGCCGAAATATCCCGTATATAATTGAAATAGAGACATTGCCACAGCTATTATACCAACGACTATTTCGATTCGACTTCTAACTATTGGAGGCTGCCTCATAAGTATTCCGTATCTGCCTAGACTGAATCCCTAAAGGGGAGATTGTTCAATGCTTGAACTGCCCCCCCTTGAGATTCTCTGATTAGTAAGCGCGGTGTATGCTCAGTAGAACTATTTCATCCAACCCTTTTCTTTGAAATATCTCTCAGCACCTGGATGGAGAGGGAAAATTGTGCCCTGCCACCAAGTCTGGGGATCTGTCATTGCTTGTGATCTTGGGCTAAGAGCCATATCACTTTTGTACTCCGATATGGCCTTGGCAAATGCATATACCACATCTTCTGGAACGTCCTTATGTGCAATAAATACAGGAGACATACCCATGGTCAAGATCTCCGTTGTCTGACCAGGAAAGGACTTTGCTGGAATGATATACCTACGATGCCCATAGTCTCGCTCAAGTGATTGCACGATATCCTCAGGCACTGGGATAAATTTCATCTTCCTAACAGTGGTGAGCTCTGTGAGCTGCGGATGACCAAGAGTGGCAAACATGAACCAGGCATTGGCATGGCCGTCTCTTACAAGGCCTACAGCTTCTGAGTGTGATGCTACAATAAAAATCTTTCCCCCCCATTGCTCGAATGTGGTTAGCTTAATTCCATAGTTCTTAAGTAGTTGACCTATCAAGAGTTGTGTGATGCCACCAGGTGCCTCAATGGCAATTTTCAAAGGATACTTTTTTTCAATGATTTCTGGAAACGAGTTTACTGGTGTAGCTGGTGTAACTACAAACACAAAGAATATCGGGTCCAAGGTTGCTATCCCGCGAACATTAACCATCTTTGCTGGGAATGGCGCTTCACCTCGCAGGGCAGAAGGCGCATACCCTGTTAAAGTCATGCCAAACTCTGCTTTTTTTTCATGAACATAGGGAATATTTGATATTGTGCTCCCTGGTAAAACCGTAAGGAAAATGTTGGGATCAACTTTTTTTATTAGCGGGCCAATAGATGCTGCTATTGTCCAAAATCCACCTCCCGCCATACCCGTAATAATTTGCACTTTTTGCGCTTCAACTGCTTCACTATAGGTGATTCTGAAACCAACAGTAGACAAAAGTGCTATCATGAGAGAAACAACCAATAAAAGAATTCCTGAATTTGATACGGATCTCTTCATTTTATTTCCTCCTTTTATAGTTGCGCTCTATCGCGACAACATCTGATTGTTTGGTTGAAATCCCCTTTACAGACAAAAGTTGTGCTCTTCATTGTCTTCTCACCCATCACATCCACCACCCGACAGGAGAACTAAATGACTAAAATCTTAACGATGTTCAACACTATCAATCAGTATGGAGATGCATGTGCGTAAACGCCCTTCCTATATACTAGGAAGTTTTTCTCTTGTTTCTTTGCTCGCTCGGTAAAAAAGATTTCCGTCATTGTGATAAAGCAAGAATCTTACACCCATATCTATTGCTCTTCGAGACTCCTGCGCATCGTATACATTAAGGCCTGCGATAAGACTGCGCTTTGTGCAGAGGCTTGAAATTCTTTCAGCTATTTTCCATACCTTGGGGTGGTCCATCTTACCATCTAATCCTAGGGACAAAGCTAAATCAAACCGCCCTACGACTATCACGTCTATTCCTTCAACACTTACAATCTCCTCAATGTTTTCAACAGCCTTCGGCCCTTCTACTTGAAGCACCAGTAACAGATCCTCATCAATAGTTCGCTTAAACTCGCTCCATGGAATAGCCCCAAAGCCCGCCGCTCTCGCGAACGGGCACGAACCTCTGCTACCTATTGGGTGAGTGCGAACAGATGAGACCGCTTTATGCGCAGCTTTGGCAGTTTCTATTAGTGGAACTGAAATACCCTTAGCACCCGCATCCGTCGCCATTGTGATCAGAGATGATTCCGGGCCATCAACTCTCATAATTGCTGGTATACTTGAAGCTTCAGCCGCTCTAACTTGATTCGATAGGGTTGGCCCTATCATTGGGCCATGTTCTCCATCGACTACAATAAAATCCCAGCCAGATCTAGCCAAGATTTCAACTACGTCAGGAGATGGAATTCGTTGAAATGGACCATAAAGAGGGCGTACCTTCAATTCGGCTTTTAGATTAATCATTTTGGCCTATCCTCCTTTCGTGTTTATTTGAGAGATCCTTTCCGAACTAGGAACAGTAACGTTCCACAAAAAAATCCTGGATAAAAAATGCAATTTACAGCCTATTTTCTTACAAGCCCAAAAAGTGAAATTACCATTTAAAAAGGAAGCATTGTCTTATCTTTTCTCCAAACACTTTACCTCCGATACTGAGGCACGTCAAATCTAAGTTGAGACATTACATTCCTACCATGTCAGAAAAAAATCGATTGTCAAGAAAAATTTCATAAATTTTGCCTTTTACAGCATCCCCCAAAAAATCAAGAAATCCAGAGAAACATATCGAAAGAAGGTACGCATTCCCATGGGAAAAGATTCTGCCTCATCTTTCATAGGCGAGCTCTTCATCTCTTACGTCTGAGATGAACATGTGCCCTGCTGAGTGAGTGATCATTAACTCCAGCTTAGCTTCCATGGCCACAGCTTGAGCTGTAACTCCACAGGCCCAAAATACCGGGACATCGCCTTTTCCCACATGTGGCTGATCTCCCCAGTCCACGGTTTTCAAATCCGGGATGCCGATTTTCTCGGGGTTGCCGATATGTATGGGGGCGCCGTGGGTAGCCGGGAAACGGGAGGTGATTTGGACTGCCCTCACTACCAATTCTTGAGGAATGGGCCTCATAGACACAACCATTGGCCCAAAAAATACACCGGCAGGCCTGCAAGGGATGTTTGTGATATACAAGGGTACATTCTTATCCTGTTGGACATGCCTCACTGGAATGTTGGCATTGATCAGCGCCGACTCGAAGGTGTAGCTACAGCCGATAAGAAAGGCCACTAAATCCTTCCGCCAGTATTCGCTAATATTTTCCGCCTCAGTAACATATTTCCCTTTTCGGTAAATGCAATAGCGGGGAATGTCAGTGCGTACGTCTGCTCCCTTGGCGATCCAAGAAAGCACCGGATTTCCCAATTCGGTGACTTCCAAGACGGGGCAAGGTTTAGGATTCCTTTGGCAAAAAAGCAAGAAGTCAAATGCTAACCCCTGAGGAATAATGACCAAGTTGGCCTGCGCATATCCGGGTGCCGATCCTGCAGTGTGACTTTTCCATTTGCCCTCACGAATAAGCTTCCGAATCTGCTGAGGATGTAGTTCTTTCACTTTCTCTCTATCCATGGGCCAAAAATATCGGAAAACCCCTCGCCATGTCAAGAGGTATTTATCATTTTTTTGACAATGCGGTTTGAGCCGTTTCCCTCGCGAAATCCTCTCCAAGCTTCTCAACTGTTTCAAAAAGATCTTTTACACCTCCAAGACTCTGGAATCGTTTATACATTTCCTTCTAATTCTTAACCTGAATAGTCAACATTGTTTGAGGAGTCGGATGGTCTTTGGCATCCCCCTTCTCCGTTGAAGCCCCACTCAGAAATCACAAATTTGATCTCTCCATCAACTCTTCCTCAGAGCATGGCCCCAGAGGGCCTAGGCATCTCTTTGTTGTCTCTTCTGCATTATGCCGCAGCCATCACAAAGTTGAGCCTCATGCTAAAATATGTGACATGATATTAATATGTTCAAAGCTTTTCGGGTTACACTCTTGTTGATTGAAAGGATCGTTAAATTAGGATGATTATTTGTCAACCCTTTGCTTTTCGCTTGAGCTTTATATTGTAACTGCCACCAAATGCTCGGGGCGCAGACTCTTGTTTAAAAGCTTTCTATTTCTCTACTCGTTATGCGAGCCATCACGAAACATCTCATCTTCCAGAATAAGGCTGTTTATTATAGCGTTGGAACTCATGCTCTAAACGTCATTTTAATAATTCTACTCTTCAGAACGTCGCTCTACTAATATATGTTAATTAATTTATCTTCTTGAGGGTGTCAAGTAATTTTCTCGGTAAATTTCAGTTTGCTGTAATCTGTGCACCAGAGGCGAATGGAAGTGCTTTGTACATGCGGCCTTTGGCCGGTTCAACAAAGAGCGGGATCTATCTCAAGTCCCTCTTGCCCATTATTCATCGATCTACCAAGGATTTCTTGAAGATGGCTTGCCACCATCATTAATCGTTGAGAATACACGATTTCATAACAATACCAAAACCTCAACCTTTTTTCCAACTTAGGATTGGATTGTACCCATTTATCTTTCATCCGAGATAAAAATATCCAGAGAAGATTAAGTCCGTATTATCTTCACGTGATAAGCTTTGCAAAATGCGGAAAACGGTTGCATATAGGTTGCAGATTACGGCAAAAATTCTGCAACTTAGAGAAAATCAGCATTAATGAAATCAATAACATAAAACTATGAAGCAATTCTGAAAATCCTCGTGTCGGCGGTTCAATTCCGTCAGTCGGCACCAAAAATTGTTTTCATTTCAAACAGTTGAAGATGATGTCTCCAAATCGGTTTTTCTCAGAGCCGGGCTCTAAGTAGTATTTAAGTAGTGGGTTACCTTAGAGTCCGGCATTTCTTTTTTTCCGCCATTCAACTGGATTGACCCCAATAAACTGGCTCATTGGGATGCAATGGCTATTCTGTTTGAGCTTGGCAATTTACTGGGTTTCGCTACTTACACCGCTGACTCTTCAAGAAAATCTGACATTATTGTTAAAAGTCTTGCTGACATAGCCCTGCTCAAGGAAATCCCACAATTCAGATATCAAAGACACCTTGATATGGTGAAAAATGTTGATGTCATCTGGTTCAAGGATGATTTTTCAGCATATTGTTTCGAGGTTGAGCATACCACTGGAGTCACAATGGGACTCCTAAGACTCTACCAAATACGCAACTTCACCAATGCGAGGTTCCTAGTAATCGCGCCATCAGAAATAATATCCAGATTCCAAAACGAAATAACGAAAGATCCATTTTATGAGATTAAAAACAGGTATGTTTTTAAGTCATACGAGGAACTTATTGAACTTTTTGAAGAAGCCAAGAAATATCATGAACTGAAAAATAAATTTATTGGTTAATTGAAAAATCTTGATTTCTGGCTTATTTCTTTCCGGCATTTTTTTTAGATAATGGGGTCTTTTTATAATAATCCCCAGTTGACTGAGACACTTGGCTAACGTAATACTCCTTGGGCGGAAAGACAAAGGAGGGGATTCGATGGAGAAGAAAGCATACCAAGGAACATCGGAGCCTGCGGAGCTCCTCCGGAGCAGAGCTGGAGGCGAAGCGCAGGGGGAGCTGTCTGCCCACACCGGCAAGCGGCGCCTGTGGACTGCACAGCGGAAAATGGCACTGGTCATGGAGCTGCTCAGTAAGGCCACCCCCGCCACTGCGATTTGCCGCCGGGAAGGAATCACCCCTTCCATGTTGTACCAGTGGCGGGACCGGTTTTTGGCCGGAGGGGAGAGGTCCTTGTTGGGCAAAGGGCTGTCCGCCGAGGAAGAGCAGCTGCTCAAGTAGAACGAGCTGTTGCGCCAGGCGGTGGCGGACCTGACCATGAAGCGAGACCTGCTGGTAAAAAAACTCCTTGGAGCGCCCCCCGAAGGCGCAGGAGGTCCGACAGATGAACCTTGAAGAGAAGGGGATTCCTGTGCGGGTCATTTGTCGGGTCATGGAGCTCTCCAGAACATCCTATTACCGGGGTGGCCGAGAGAAAGAACAGGGGCTGGGGGCTTCTGGCATGGTGGATGACGCGGACGAGAGGCTTGTCGACATTATCCGGGAGATCCAGCGCGAGTGGGCTGGCTATGGGGTCAGACGGGTCTGGGCTGTGCTTCGCTTGGATCGCGGCCTGGTGATCAACATCAAGAGAGCCCGTCGGGTGATGCGGTTGTATGGGCTGCTTTAAAAGCCCATCCTCCATCCTGTTCCGCGGCGAAAACACACGGGCAAAGTAGCTGTCAGCGAGCCGGACAGACTGTGGGGTACCGACCTGACCAAGACCTGGACCGAGGTGGATGGATGGGGGTGGTTCCCATGCTGGATTAAGGCTCCCGTGATTGCCTGGCCTGGCGTGTAGCCAAAACCACGACTGCCACGGTGATCAACGACGTGATTGACCAAGCCCTTATCAGCCGTTTTGGAACCCTGAGGAGGTCCCCGATGGGCTGGTGGTGCGATCGGACAACGGCCCTCAGTTTACGGCGCGTTCTTTGGAGGAGAATCTCAAGCGCTGGGGAGTCCACAGGCAGAAAACCCCCTTTCACTGTCCCGAAGGAAACAGTGTGGTGGAGCGGTTTATCAGAACCCTAAAAGAGGAATGTTTCTGGCAATACCATTTGAAAACCCTGGAAGATGTGGAACGGATCCTCGGAGAGTGGATTCACCGTTATAATACGCAGCGGCGTCATCAATCGCTGGGCTATCTGACCCCAGCAGAATATCGTAAAGCGTTCACTCTTTCACAGCCCGAAGTATTACGTTCTCAGGCTGCATAATTTGTCTTGACAAAGAGGGAGCATTACACTTAGGATCTATTTTTATAGAGATGCCGGTTTGTTATCTGAGTTGATGCGGGTTGGCGTAAAGTGTTTGGAAGATACACTGAGCATGGTTTTTCGGCGCAAAGTATGCGGTGGATACATTGTTGTTTTGCAGACCAATGGGAGATCGGGCAGTTATAATCCGCACTTGCATATTATCATGACCTCGGGGGGTGTGGCCAATAACAGGCAATGGGGGTGGCATTGGGTTAAACTGAAATATTTGCCCTATGAATTATTGCACAAAAAGTGGCGGTATCATTTATTTGAGATGATTAAAGAGAAGTTGCCAGGCAAGCAGATACGGGCAACGATTGATAGGCTTTACGGCAAATATCCCAATGGTTTGGTGGCAAACATCCAGAAGGGACAAGTGCCCAAGCGTATCAGGGACTTAGGGAAATATTTGGCAAAGTATGTGTTGAGCTCTCCGATATCGATTCGGCGTATTATCCGCTACGATGGTCAGCGGGTCAAGTACTGGTACAATGACCACAAGAGCGGCAAGCGCAAGGTGGAAGAGGTGGATGTGTTAACCTTTATCGGCCGGATGGTTCAACACATATTACCCAAGGGGATGCAGCGGATTCGATATTTTGGGCTTCACGCGACAGCGGTTTGTCAGAAGATCCGTAAGCGTTTGAGATCCATATTACCGACCGATGCGGCCCAATGTCGAGAGACATTTACAGTGTATCGTAAGGGTTACCGGCAGAGAGTTATAGAGACAAGTGCAAAGGATCCCTTTGTTTGTTCACGTTGTGGTGGCGAATTGATTCTTTGGAAGATTTGGCATCCTTGCTATGGAGTGATTTATGACGTATGACGAAGAAGAAAGACTTAAAACCGGATATTATGAACGAGATCAGCGAGGAAGAGATCCGGATGTAGGGGATATACGATAGCCACTACTACAATTATCGTTGCCGGGATTGCGGATATGAGGCCAAGGTAGAGGATATCGTTGTCGATTCGTTTCCGCCTTCAGCCCGATCCAAGCACCGGATGCCTGAGTTGCAGTGTATTTGTGGCGGTGATCTGTGTTATGTCAAAGATATTTAAAGCCCGCACAGAAGGTGCGCTAAGGTCATTCATCCATAGCGCAGCTATTAAGGGGAGCATCTAATAGTTTACATTAGTATTTTAACATGATGCTTTAAATGAAGCTGAGCTATTATTAAAATACAGACTATTTCATGTCCCCTTTAATAAATATACAAAGGAAGGGGGTGGAAGGATAGTATGATCTGGGATTACAGTTAGGAACAGGGAACATTCAATAAGAAAGGAGACAGAAAGATGTCAAAGAAAGCAGTAACCTATCTGATTTTATTTGCCATTCTGGCCGTAACCCTGCTGGCTGGTGGTGCTTCGGGCAAAGAAAAGGCTTTGCCCAAGATTGTTACTATTGCCGCTTTTCCAATGGGATCTTCAGCTATGGTACACGTCATTGCCATGGGCGAGGCAATTCAGCCAATCCTGGGCATAAAGGTGAAGCCTACGCCTTCTGATACGGATATGGGCAGGGCCATGGCTGTCCGTGTAAAGGAAGCTGAAGCATTTGTCGGTGGCTCGCCGACTCTTTGGATTCTTCTCCATGGGGCTGAGGAGTTCAAATCTCCGGACTGGGGGCCGCAAAAGATTCGCGTCTTCTGGGCAGGCTATAGGACTACGCATGCCATTGCAGTAAAGGCGAACTCAGGCATTAAAACATGGGATGACCTTAGAGGAAAGAAAGTAGCCGTAGCCACGGGGATGCACTCCAAGTTTCTTGTACCAGCTCATTTGGCATTCGGTGGCCTCACGATGAATGATGTGGTCAGAGTGCAGTCACCTGGTAACATCGCTTGTATAAAGATGACTATGGATGGAGCAGCTGACTTTTGCGTTGCCTATCCTTCCACCTTCCTGGTCAAGGAATGGGAGGCAGCGCCATACGGCTTGCGGTTTTTGCACATGCCTCCGGAGGATAAGGAGGGATGGCAGCGGGTGAAGGCAGTAGCACCATACTTAACTCCCATTTTCAGGGGGGAAGGAGAGGGAGCTTTGGGAGTATCAGGTCCAGGTTGGTTTTCAGCCGGAGTGTATACTATATCTACATATGATTTTGTGGACGAGTATCTGATCTACAGTTTAGTGAAGGCTCTAGATGAAGCATATGACCAATATAAGGATGTTCAACCTCCGTTTTCGCGTGAGTGGGGTCTTAAATCGACTGCTGATTTAGAGTGGATAAAACTAATAGATGGGGTGTATCATCCTGGCTTCATAAAGTATGCCAAGGAGAAAGGCTTGTGGACCAGCGAGCATGAAAAGTATCAAGCCAGCGTTCTAAAACTCGAAGAGGAAAGGATAGCTAATTTTAAAGCTAAAAAGTAATTTTACTTGATCTCACCAGTTCTTTTTAGCTTGAAGGAAAACACCGTTTGTCGTACCATATATCAGCCCTCCTTGGATTTCACCAGATTGGTGAGGATCATACCTTATCTAACTCCTTAATCCAAGAGGGCTTTTTCGTTTTTCAAGCGTTTGGCGTATAAGCTTTTTGTGGCTCAGAGGCATTTAGTCATGCCCAAAGTGTGGAGGACAAAGACCATAAAGAGCATCAGGTGGCTTTTGGTAGAAGTGGGCGGGAAGCTTATCAAGCACGGGCGAACACTCACCCTCAAGATAGCCGCAAGCCTTGAGAAGTACCGGCTTTACCTGGGGATGATATTAAGCAGAAGAGTTTGTCTGGCTGGTAATCGTTCCGGAACAATAGCAAAAATGCTTGGCTAATGGTGAGTGGGGCCGAAGCATTGATGTGTCGGACATCTGAAGCTTAGGGGGCGAAAATTAATGGCAATAGAAGCGGTTCGGGTAAGTCGATACCGGCGTCTACCCCGGATTCTCAATATCTTGGCATTGTTGGCTACCGCGACTGCCATAGTGGTAGCCGTGCTTAACATCTTCCACATTATCGTTTTCGGCTTGAGTATGGTGGAAGCGACTTATTTTTTTATGATTATAGGCACGCTTTTGCCGCTAACATTTCTATATTTCCCGGCGGGTTCTAAATTTAGGGATAAAGTTCCGTGGTATGACATTTTATTTGCCGCTACCTGTTTTGGTATTTGCCTTTATTTCGCCCTTCACTGGAATGATATACTGTTCTCAGGCTGGGAGGTTCAGCCCCCTCCGTTAGCCAGGGCTCTTGGGTTTATTATCTTACTTCTGGTTATAGAAGCAGTAAGGCGCACCACCGGTTTGTTTTTAGCTATTTTTATTATCTTCTTCTGTGTTTATCCTCTCTTCGCTATCCATATGCCGGGCCCCTTAATGGCTAAAAACTACTCCTTGACACGGATGATAGGCTATTTGGTGATAGGTCCTGAGGGACTTATTGGGTTGCCTATACGAGTTTTCTCACAGATATTTGTTGGCTTTATGATGTTCGGTGTTGTTTTAATGCATACCGGTGCTGCAAGGTTCTTCTTGGACATTTCCCTTGTATTCCTTGGGATGGTGAGAGGTGGCACAGCCAAGGTCGCTGTGGTTAGTAGTGCTTTTATGGGTTCTGTGAGCGGTAGTGCCATGGCAAATGTCATCACCACGGGTTCCTTTACTATTCCGGCAATGAAAAGAGCCGGCTATCCCAGCCACTATGCTGGGGCAGTGGAGTGCTGCGCCTCTACAGGTGGGGTGATTATGCCCCCAATAATGGGGGCTGCTGCTTTTGTCATGGCTGAGTTCTTGAATGTTCCATACAGCCGTGTAGCTTTGGGGGCTGCAATCCCATCTATTCTTTACTACACAGGTTTATTTATTCAGGCAGATGGCTTTGCGGCAAAGAAAGGACTCTCCGGGCTGCCGCATACGGAGCTTCCGTCTCTAAGAAAAACCTTTAAACGGGGTTGGTTTTTTCTTTTTGCCTTTGCTGTTTTAATCTATACACTCTTCTTTTTGCGCCTTGAGGCGCAGTCTCCTTTTTATGCATCTGCCGTTTTGGTTATCTTGGCTATGATAAATAAAAAGACACGTTTTGATCGGAAGAGGGCAATCGAATTTTTGCAAAATATTGGGCAGGTGTTATCCGAATTAGTTGGCATTTTAGCAGCTATTGGGCTACTTATTGGTTCTCTATTCCTTACTGGTGTTGCGCAAACTCTTTCTAGTGAGCTAATCAGACTCGCTCATGGTAACCTGCCTCTGCTGGTGGCATTTGCTGCAATTTCCAGTTTTTTTTTGGGCATGGGCTTGACTATAACCGCTTGCTATGTGCTTCTCGCTATTTTAGTCGCCCCAACCTTGGTTCAAATGGGGATTCCACCGTTTGCTGCTCATTTCTTTCTTTTGTATTGTGGTAATCTATCAAACATTACGCCACCTGTGGCTTTAGCCGCTTATGCTGCTGCTCCCATCGCCCATGCTAGCCCGATAAGGATAGGCTATCAGGCAATGAGGTTGGGGACAATTATATTTATTTTACCCTTTTTATTTCTTATATCCCCGACTCTCGTGCTTATTGGTTCACCATCGGGAATCGCCCAGTATGCGTTTTCATGTTTGGTAGGTGTAGTCTTGCTTAGCTCAGTGATAGAAGGCTACCTGGTCTTTATTGGAAAATTAAATATGATAAGTAGAATATTTATCGGGGCATCTAGCGCTTTGTTTTTCTACCCGATTTGGTATTCTCAATTTATCGGAGTTGGCGTCACTGTGCTACTTGTATTTTTTTTAAGGCGTTTCCGGGAAGGATAAAAGCATAAGTGACCCTGCAGTCGGTACTCGCATCACCAGAAAGCGCTTTGTGTTTTTTGTTAAAAACTACAGGCAGGACCTAAGATATTAAGTGCACGACGAAGCTGACAATATGAAAGTAGTCTGAATGAAAGCTGGTTCCTGTCCTGTCTGCCCTACAGAAAAAGCCGGAAAGAGTGTAAAAGAGCCTCCCAAAATCCCTCCTTTAAACGGGTGGAAATTCAACCCGACGGAGGGCATTTGCTGGAGTGGTGGAGACGGGTTGCACAGTACGGGGACCCCCCTGATATCGTTGAAGAGCGAGCCCTTTGCTTTCATAAGGCCGGTCCTCGGGGTGCAGAAATTCACTCGGCCATTTTTACGAATACCGACCTGAATGAAGAACTCCCCAGCATTAAGGCTCCGACACTGGTGCTTGCAGCAATGCGTGATTCTTTGGCGCCCTTACAGAAAGACGTTCAGAAACGGATTACCCGAAGTAAACTTGTCACCATTGACAACGGACCGGTTTACGTGGATCGTATAATGCCAAGGGAATTTGCCGAGCCAATTCTCAGCTTTCTGCAATACCCGGGCATATAGTTAAATTGTGGATATTTTAAATCAACAAGGAAAACCGTGCACTTCCTGATTTGGAGGTTGCCGATGCAGGGGGGGGCAAATAATGGCACATTCGGTAGTTATGCGCATGATTGGAAATAACTATAGCAAGGAAAAGGAAGAAGAGATAAACTTATGGCACATGCTCGAGCATGTACCTCTTGTTCTTCGAGGACCTGCGACGGGTAACGAACGATTTCAAAGGATAGGAGAAGATACTTCGCATCCCAAGTATCTTGCTGCTTATGAATTTAAGAGCGAGAAGGATCTAAATAACTATCTCAACAGTCCCCTGCTCACCGAAGCCCGCAACCAGATACCGCAGGGTTGGCGGGAAAAAGGGCATTTTAAGAGTGTCTGGTCGGTGAACTATCGGCGGATTGCTAAACGAGGAGCCGATGACCGATCTCTGGCTTTCAGCATGATCGGGACCAATTGCCCGCGTGGAGAAAACGAGACCCGGTTTAACGACTGGTATACCAATGATCATATGGTCTTTGTTCTCAGGAATCCGGATGTGATACGAGCAGAAAGATATCAGCGGATAGGGGATGATGAGAAATATCCCAAGTATCTCGCTATTTATAGGTTTGAAAATGAAAGCACTCTCGCAGAGGGGCGAAACAGTTGGATACACAAACTGGCGATTCCAGATAGGCGCAAAGTCTATCCGGACGATGTATGGGACCGACGGTGGTATGTGTGCTACAAGCTAATTTCTAAACAGTGGAAAGACCTGGTTGTTTGACATTGGCTCGGCTTTTGCGACTAGGTACACTGGAGAGAAGGGAAGGAATCTTTTATGTATGACCTATTGATTAAAGGTGGGAGGCTGATAGACCCGGCACAGAACTTAGACAGTAAACTCGACATAGCCATCAGTGACGGCAAAATCGCCAGAGTCGCAAAGGACATCCCAGTGATGGAGACGCAGAAGGTAATCGATGCCAAGGGTAAAATAGTTACCCCGGGGCTTATCGACATGCACTGCCACGTCTATGATGGCGTTTTTAAGCGCGGTGCCGAGCCCGATTCCGCCGGGGTGAGGCAGGGGGTGACCACGGTAGTGGATGGGGGAAGTTCCGGTGAGGCAACCTTTGGCGGATTCCCCAAGTATGTTATTCCCGCATCCCGCACGACGGTTTTCTGCTTTCTAAATCTAAGTTCCACAGGGCTCAGCGTTTTGCCCGAGCTAAGAGATAAAAATGAGATCGACCTTAATTCCATTGAAGCCACCATAGACGCTAACAAGCATATAATGAAAGGAATAAAATTGCGCCTGGTGGGTAACCTCGTTGCCAGCGAAGGGATTGAGGTCGTAAAAATTGCCAAGAAGGCCGCCAAGAATTTTAACTTACCCATTATGGTGCATATCGGGGATCCTTTGAAACAGGTATCTGAGACATTAACCCAGGAATTTCTTCCCATGATGGAGACGGGGGACATACTGAGTCACGTTTTTACCGCCCAGCCGGGCAGTCCCTTTCGACCGGATGGCATGGTAATGCCCGAACTACGCGAAGCAATGGAACGGGGGGTCGTGCTGGAAATTGCCAACGGGAGGTCCGGGTCTAATTTCAGTTTTGCGGTGGCCCGAAAAGGCATGGCCCAAGGTATCTCACCCACAGTCTTGAGCTCTGATCTCAACCTTCCTTCGCTTAGTTACAGCGTATTCGGTTTGACAGTGACCATGTCTAAATTCTTGGCTTTGGGGCTGGATCTTAGGCAAGTAATTGAGATGTCCACTATCAACCCTGCGCGTGCCATTGGTGAGGAGGATCGGATGGGAAGCCTCAAGCCCGGGATAACTGCCGATGTTTCCATTCTGGAACTCTTATCAGGTACTTGGATGTTGGAGGACCCTGAGCAACCGACCATAACAGAATTGATATCACCGGTTGTGACTATAAAATCGGGGCAGGCGATAACGGCACAGCCGGTCGCCCGGCCACAGCGCATTGATTGAGAAGGAAGTTTAACCAATAATCCGTACCGAGATTAACTGCAATGACTATTCGTTGAAAAAGTGAAGCACATTATGGAGCTTAAAGACAGACTTTCGGTTCCTGGTCATGACCCTGAGATATTGGATAAATTTCCTAAAAGAAAGGATTTAAATCCATGAGGTTAAAAGACAAGGCTGCTTTAGTGACTGGATCTGCTAAAGGGATAGGAAAGGCTATTGCCATCGCTTTAGCGCGGGATGGCTGTGATGTTGTTATTAACGATATTGACGTTGAACCAATGGATAGTGTGGTTCGAGAGATAAAAAATATGGGCAGACGATCTATACCTATAGTAGCCGATGTTCGTTATAAGAAACAAGTATACGATATGATCGACAAATGTGTCGAGACCTTTGGCAAGATTGATATACTGGTAAACAATGCCGGAGGCTCTATGGGAACGCCAACTCAGCTCCCCCCGAAGGTGATCGGCGATGTTTCGGAAGAGATCTGGAACTTGGTGATTGACGTCAACCTTAAAGGCACATTTTTTTGCACTCAGGCAGCGTTTAAGTATATGAAAGAACAGAAGAACGGGAAGATTGTAAACATTAGTTCCATGGCCGCAAGAAGGGGCGCTTTGACCACCAGCCCTCATTATAGTGCCGCAAAAGCCGGAGTATTAGGTCTTGTGAGACATTTTGCCAAGGAAGCCGGTCGTTACGGAATTAATGTTAACAGTATTTGCCCGGGCTTCATCATCAGCGGCCCACGTATTGAAAAACTATGGCAGGAGAGACGGGAGACGGGCAAAGCCGATGAGATGATAAAAGAAATTGCTTTGGGCAGGCCGGGTAAACCGGACGAAATAGCCAGTGTAGTCGTTTTTTTATGTTCCGATGAAGCCAGTTACATAACGGGAGCCACAATCGATGTGAATGGGGGATTTTTAACGATATAGCATTATCCGGAAATCTCATCAGAATCCGTCGGACAAAATGATATTCCATCTTCCTGCACCACGTGTCTATAAATAGGAGAAGCATATTCTGCCGGGAATTCAAAATTTTTTCTAGCCAGCAATACTACCTGCTTCCCCAGATGCCACGCTGCTTTCATAGCATGCCTATCTTTCCTGATAGCACCCTTCCGGGCTGCATATCCAATGCCCCAGTCTGCTGCAAGCATGTGTTTGCGCGAGAAAATAAGATAGAACTGGCCAGCCGTGTTCAATGCCGCCGTTCGACTTGCCACCGTAATAACACCACCAACCTTATTATTCAAAGGGACAATGAGGCGCTCCATGAAGATCTTAAGCTGGCCCGTCATGGACCACATATAGACAGGCGTTTCAAAAATGATACCTTCGGCCGCAGAAAGAATTCCATAGGTTTATTGCATATCATCATCGATATGGCACCGACCGGAAACCCTGCAAGACTCACAACCGTCGCATGGGGAAATTTTCATATTCCTTATTGCTATAAGCTCAGTCTCAGCGTCTAAATCTTCGGCGCCCGCCAAGGCCTCACCCAACAGAATATCCGTGTTTCCGCCCTCACGAGGACTCCCCGAAATTCCCAAGACTCTAAGCGTCTTTTTCATAAGGCTCTCCTATATTATTTGAAGGGCCAGGAAGTTTTTCATGCGAACCCTTTAATAGAGCGGTTTGAATTGTACGCAGTGTGATCGTGAACTGTTTGAATGCATCATTAGGGGTCATATTCATTTCGATTTTAGGATGATATCCAGCAGGATGTTTCAAATTGGTTGTTATCGTTCAAATTCCAAGTTCCTCGCCGACGATCACGACCGTTATCCTGTCCTTGTTCTTTAGGTACTGATGTTCGATGACCACCAATGCATTGCAAAACCTTTCAGGGGAATGACAATTTACGCAAAACCCGGTTTCTGCACAGGGAAGATTTTTATTTCTTCTTTTTGCATGAATGGGGGCCACATGATTTTTGATTCGATAAACGGCGGCCTCATAATCGGGAACGATTTTATTGACTCCGGAAATGACAATTATTTTTGGGGGGCCAAAGATGAGTGCTGCCACTCGATTGCCGATGCCGTCGATATTTACAAGATGACCTTCCATGGTGAGGGCATTGGTACTCATTAGGAAAACATCCGAGAAAAGACTTTCCCTGCGAACTTTATCCTGCTCATCTTCACTCATACCGTAAAGTTGACGGTATAAGAGGTTGTATTTTCCCTTGCGAATTGTTTCTTTCAACCCTAGCTGGTCGAGTGTCAACGAGCCGCCATATCCTACTTTGCTGCCCTCCGGAATGCGATGAAGCACCTGAAGACATGCGTCATCTGCCGTTTCCGCATAGAGGGCGGCAATATTATTATTTTCAAGGGATTGAATCGTTTTTCGTGCAATCAGCTCTTTGTGCCATTTCCGGCTTACTTCAAAATTATCGTTCATCGTATTGCTCCCTTCAATGGGTTCCGTTTTTGGCTGAAGGCCCTATAAGATCTTTTTAGAATAGTCCCACCGGCAACTATTGTCAAATAGATTTTTTTCAAGGATTTTTATCCAAATGCCCGTTGCACCCATTATGAAATTTGATTACCACTCTTTCTCAGCCATGCTTATATTGTAGTTATACCTCATAACTACTCGTAAAAATGGAACGAAATTGCGGAACCGTCAGCAGAGGCGATGGGCATAGGCTGAAAATGCTATATAGGTCCCAAAATCAACGTCGCTTCACTTGGTAGCAATGTCGAATTTCATCTTGCCGAAACAAAAATCCTAATGAGCTCATGCAAACTTTTCGTGATGCATGTATCTGGTACCTATTCGAGTTATCGATATTGGGCAGGCGAGCGAGCCTTTCAGGTGAGCTCGCGAAGCCTGCCGGACTCGATAACTCGGGCCGTCATTACCTTTTTTCTGACAATCAAGCCTTCAACTGATCCTTACTTTTAAAAAAAATGGTGAAACTCCCCTGTTTAAAAATACCATCCGGGATCCTAATTTTTACCACCGGTGAGACCTGTCATGCTCACCCGCCACGAGCCCATTTTAAAGCTGCTTAAAGCTGCCCTCACAATTTCACGGCAGCGGAAAGCGTGGTCGGGTGCAGCTAAAGTTATGTGTTTCCTTTTTCAGATGAAGACCGATTATCACGATCGACCTTTTTCCTGACTGAATGGGTATGAGATTGTGCCCAAATTGTGCCCGCGAAGGTCAAATATTTCCTAAAGAAACC
>CAZTAS010000117.1:0-19576 GCA_964611635.1 uncultured Thermodesulfobacteriota bacterium | reverse complement strand
CAAGCATCCTCTGACAACAACCGATTTTAATTTGGAATTTTTGGGGAATGTCCTGTCAGATTTTACCCTTGACAAGATTAAAAAAGAAAAGGCATAGTAATAGCTAAAAAGTTCACATGAAAAAGAAGGCTTTTGCCATAAGTTGCAGGCTGTTTAATATTATTTGCTTAGAGCCAGATATTGTGTAAGCGAATCATTCTTGGAAAAGGATCAGCTGGTATCGGATTTCCTGGTTTTAAGCGTTATCGTCTAAAACAATCGACAAATATTTTCAATCATTTTGCCGGATATTGGGTATGGAAGAAAAATTCTTCCGAATGCTTTTTTATTCCCACGATAGCTTTGGATTGGGTCATATCCGGCGGACCCTAGCCATAGTTCACCATCTCACAAACTCCATTCCCCAACTCTCAGCCCTCATCGTCACGGGCTCTTCAATAGTGGATCGCTATATCATGCCTAGGAATACGGATTTCATTCGTTTTCCAGGCATTACCAAGATTGAGAGCGGTGAGTACAGCACGCGCAACCTCGGTATTCCACCAAGCGAGACACTCCACATCCGGGAAAAGATTATTTTGGCGGCCGTGGAGAGCTTTCGCCCGCACGTGCTAGTTGTGGACAAGAGTCCCCTTGGTCTCCAGGCCGAAATGGTGCAGGGGCTTAGATTGATTAAGGCACTGTCTCCCAGGAGCCGAAATGTACTAGGAATGAGGGATATCGAGGACGATCGTGACTCGGTGATCCGGGACTGGAAAGATACAGGCGTCTATGATTTTATGAGCGAGTTTTACGACGAGATCTGGGTTTATGGAAATCAAGCAGTTTATAATCCCATTCAGGAGTACGACTTTCCGTCGGATTTAGCCCGGAAAATCATTTTTACAGGTTATATACACCGGGATAAGGCCGGCAGTCGTCACCCCAAAGGGCGCTCAAAAGCCGGCAACACCCTCCCAGTGGTATTAGTTACAACTGGAGGCGGCGAGGATGGAGAGTTCCTGCTGGCCAATTACTTAGAGGGGATTGAGCTGTTAGAATCCCCACCGTTCAGGTCCATAATGATTAGCGGCCCTTTTCTGGATCAAATCAAGAAGCGCCGTCTGATGCGATTCGCAGAGGCATTGGAGAAGGTGGTGTTCCTCCGCTTCCACCTTAACCTGATGGCGACCATGGCCAACGCTAACCTTATCGTATGCATGGGTGGATACAATACGCTGTGCGAAATCCTCTCCATGAAGAAGTGGGCCATTGTTGTGCCCCGGGTTAGACCCAGGACCGAGCAACTCATTCGCGCCAGCCGCTTTCAGAACCTAAATCTGATGGAAATGATACACCCTGATGAGATCAGCCCTATGATGCTGATGGAGCGGGTTATTGCCCGCTTGCGACAGCCCCGAATTCCTGAGTTCAACGCCAATGAGTTCTCCATGGACGGTCTCTTCCGCATCGAAAACAGGGTGAAGGCCATAGTCAAAGATATGGGATATTCGATCCCGGACGAATCCCTGAATATATACGATAACAATCGGGAATCTCTCCTGACATTCGGTGGTGGCCTGGCATAACTGGAGTTTCTATGATGCAGGAGATTCCTTCTTGTGGCTCAAATGATCTGGATTCCCAGCTCAGAAATCATGATGGAAGCGATTCCATAGATATTTCGGTGGTCATACCATACAGGCACTCTCAGGCCTATAACACGTTATTGGAATTTACCCTCCACGCCCTGAATGGCCAGAGTCTTCCACGCCACCACTTTACCATCATCCTGACAGAACAAGACACGAGACCCCTGGTTCGCGACCGAGTCATCCAGCTTGTGGACCGATACATTTTCGGCTGGAGCGACCGGCCTTTCAACCGTGGTTGGGGGCTGAACATGGGTTTTGCCGGGAATCCGGCGCGCTATTACTGCTGCTTTGACGTGGATTTCCTGGTGGATAAGGACTTTCTTGCCCGCCAGTGCGCCCATATGCCAGACTCGAGCCCTGTTCTACGGCCATATCGGTGGATCCGGAACTTAACTGAGGAAGAAACTCGGAATATTTGTAAAAACTCGATACGGCCGAACATGATTCCTCTCCCGCCGATGCCTCCAAGCAAATCAGTAGGGGGCATTTTGATATTTCGCGCTGATTTTTACCGACGCATAGGGGGCTACCTTGAGGAGTTCGAGGGATGGGGATATGAAGACACCCTCATGGCCAAATGGTGCAAAAAGCTTGGAGCATGGTCCGAGGGGGAAGATCTGGTGTTTCACCTCTGGCATCCACCCCACGCAAACGCAAACAAGAAAGCGGCGCTGCCCAACAAGACTACCTGCGATAGAAGCCTTGGCTGGACAGAGGAACAGATTTATGCCCGGGCCGAACGAGCTGTTTGGGGCGACCCTGATCGATATCGTAAAAAACTGGCAAACACATACAAATTATAACTTTCATGGGAAAGACTGATGTGGTGATGCCAAGATCCGACCTCGCCCATAAACAGAACATTCAGGCTCCAGTGCCCGCAGTGGGGCTGATCCTGAAAGGGTTTCCACGTGTATCCGAGACCTTCATCACGCGGGAGATCCATCTGCTGGAGCAGATGGGGTTTTCATTTTGGATTTTCTCCATGAGGAATCCCCAGGATCACCCAATTCATGGCCATATACGTGAGATTCGGTCGTCGATCACGTACCTTCCCGAATATGTTCTCCCGGCGCTGGGCAGTATATTGAGAGTCCATGCAAGAGTGTTCACACAGCGCCCGCGAGTATACCTGAAAGCACTGGGAGACGCTCTGTGGTGGAACGTTAAAAGCCCAAAATCAAATGTTGTAAGGCGATTCATGCAGGCTGGCTACTTGGTGGGTAGATACCTGCCGGACCCCGCTGTTGTCCATTTTCACGCCCATTTTTGCCACGATCCAACCACAGTGGCCTATTACGCTTCCCGTTTATCAGGCATTCCGTATAGTTTCATGGCTCATGCCAAGGACATTTATATTTCGGATCGGGCATTCTTAAAATTAAAGCTCTCACGTGCACAGTTTTCACTTACGTGCACCCGGGCCAATGCTCGATACCTTGATGCTATGAGCGATCGGAAAACTCCGGTGGTCTATCACGGTATAAACTGTGAATTATTTCAATACCGGGGGGATGATCCCCAGCTAGAGGACCCCCCCATTATTCTTACCGTTGGCAGAGTCGTGCCCAAAAAGGCCCACAACACTTTGTTGCAGTCCCTGATAATTTTACGGGATCGTGGCCTGCGGTACTGCTGGGTCGTTGTTGGTGAAGGCCCACTTTTGCCTGAACTTAAGTCGCGCACCCTGAAGGCTGGCCTTGGGGTTCAGGTGAAATTCCTGGGCAGCATAACGCAAGAGGAATTGGTAGGGTGGTATCAGCGAGCCAGCGCGAGCGCCCTTGCCTGTCAGGTGATGTCCAACGGAGACCGGGATGGCATCCCCAATGTCCTTGTGGAGAGCATGGCCGTGGGCGTTCCTGTGGTCTCCACCACAATCTCGGGCATACCGGAGTTGGTAGAGGACGGCGTCCAGGGCTTACTGGTTCCCCCGGGCGACCCCAAGGCTATGGCAGATGCACTGGAGCGGATTCTTCAGGACAAAAATGTACTGCGCGCCATGGGCCGGGCAGGCCGGCAGAGAGTAGAGAAATCGTTCGACGCCTCGAAGAACATCAAGGGGGTCGGCCTGTGGATGCACCGCGCCATTAAGGGGGGAATCAACTCTTGAGGATTGCGTTTTATGCCCCCATGAAGCCAGCCGACCATCCCGTACCTTCCGGAGACCGCACAATTGCCCGGGGACTCATTCAGGCCCTGATTCAGCAAGGACACACTGTTGAGGTTATGAGCCGGATGAGGGCCCGCTATATCTGGCTCCGACCTGTCACTTTTTTCAAATTCAGCCTGGAAGTCCGGCTGGCCCACAGGCGTGCCGTTCGATTCCGCCCTGACATGTGGTTGACCTATCATACTTACTACAAGGCACCGGATCTGCTGGGCCCTATAGTGAGCTCGCGATTGGGCATCCCGTATTTCATCGTGGAGGGTTCCCATTCTCCCCGAAGGTGGAAAAGCCTGCTCATGCGACCGGGATTCTGCTGGAACCGGCGAGCCCTTCTTGCCGCCGCTCATGTGTTCGCCAACAAGACAGCGGATATGCCTGGGCTGCACGGGCTCCTTCCCGGGGACCGGATATCATATGTTCCTCCCGGGATAGACCCTCAGGCGTTTCGGAGACTGCCTGGAGAGGGAGCCCGTCTTAGGGCAGAATTGGGCATACCATCCTCCGCGCTGGTGGTCTGCACTGCGGCCATGTTGCGTCCGGGACGGAAGGCCGAGGGTGTCCGAATCGTCATAGATTCACTGGGGAGCTTGTGCCAGCGTGGAATCATCGCCCACCTGCTGGTTGTAGGAGATGGTTCCAGCTCTGCCACCCTGCGCAGGCACGCAGCCAGAAAGCTGGACGGAGCGGCCCATTTCCTGGGGCAGATCTCGTACACTCAAATGGTAAGAGTATACAGTGCTTCCGACCTTTTCGCATTCCCCGGCATCCGTGAATCCCTGGGAATGGTTTACCTGGAGGCACAGGCTGCCGGACTCCCCGTGCTGGCATACCGGAATGGAGGCGTATCGGAGGCAGTTCAGGATGGAATCACCGGGCTGATTACGCCCCTTTATGATGAAAAGGCTTACACGGCCGCTCTGGAGCGCCTGATCAGGAATGAGGACCTTCGTGTGCGTATGGGACAGGCTGCGGTGCGATTCGTGCAGGAACAGCGCAACATCGAAAAGGCGGTACGCATTATGGAGGAAGTATTTTCCAGGCAACTGGAGTTGAGGAACAGGCCATGAGCCGCACATTCAATAGCATGCCCGGAGCCTGTCCCAGAGCAAAGAAACATTCCGATTTGCCGGGGGAATTCCACGTGCAAATCCAGACGACCTCCCGCTGCAACGCGCAATGTGTCTTCTGTCCATATCCCGATTCATGGCATGCGCAGAATCCCGGCCGGATGTCCCAAGAAGTCTTCGAGAAAATCCTGGCAGAACTCAAGGCTTTCAGGATCGGAAAGATCTGTCCGTATTTCGAGAACGAGCCGCTCATGGACCCGGACCTGCTGGATCGGATCGAGCGCATTAAAGCTGAACTTCAATTTCGTTGCCTGGAAATCTCAACAAACGGTCATCTGCTCACACCACGGCTATCCAGACGATTGATTGAGGCCCTGCGACCTGTGGGACACGACGTGTGGATCAGCATTCCTGGCGTGGACGCCGAGGCATATGGCGCCACAACGGGCCTTGATTTTAACCTGACCCTGGAGAGGGTAATCAGCTTCCTTGATATGGCAGAGGGTGACATCCGCGTCCGGATTCGGGGTGCTGGCCGCCCATGGCGCGAAAGCGATGTGGGATGGAAATTCCCAAAAGAGCTCTTTCAGGAGTTCTGGGAAAATATATTCCGAAAACATTGCATACAGACCTCCAGCATCAAGCTGGAATATCTGAGCTATCACGACAGGGCTGGAAGCATCCGGAGAAATCCCCTCCGGTTTGGTACTATTAGGGAGATAGGCCCCGGACACCCTTTTTACTGCAGCCGCATCGACCGGTGGTTCCACTTTTTATACACCGGAGAACTGTGTATTTGCTGTATGGATTATCATCGTCAGGAGATAATCGGAGACATTCGCGTTCAATCTCTCCAGGAGATCCTTGCCTCCGAAACATACAGGAACTGCCGGAATCGTTTATTAGGCTTGGTGCCCTCTTCAGACTCCTTTATCTGCAAGCACTGCGTTCACCCGGGAGGCTGAACTAGCAGGCCCTTTGAGATCGATGTATGCTTAAGCAACATCTCAAGAAGACCATTCTATTTTATTGTCAGCACCTGTGGGGGATCGGTCACCTGATGCGAGCGGCGGCCCTTGCCCGTGCTCTTGTCCATCATCGGGTACACCTCGTGCTGGGGGGGCGTGTGGCGGCAAAGGTGCTGGCATCTCCCAGCTTTACGGTTCACAGGCTATCTCCGCTTGGCTGCGATGAAGCGGTGACGCGATTGGTCCCCTTGCAGCAAGGGCAAGAGCTGGAAGCAGTTAAGAGTGAACGCCGCAAGAAACTCCTGGCCCTGGTGGATGCCATCGCGCCTGATCTGGTTGTGGTAGAGATGTTTCCGTTTGGCCGACCGTGGTTCCGGTTCGAGCTTGTCCCCATGCTGGAGATGCTGCACCGGGAGGGGATACCCGCGGTCTGCAGTGTCCGCGACATCTTGGTCCGGAAAGAAGAGCCCATATCATACGCCCGTCAGGTTTTGGAAGACCTGGAGAAGTATTTCCATTGTGTACTGGTCCATTCCGACCCTTCATTAATACGCCTTGAGGAGACCTTTCCAGCGGCGAATCGTATCCCCGTTCCCATGTATTACACCGGATATGTGGATGGAGCGGGAGACATCCGAGGGGAGGCGCCAGAAGAGCACGCTTCGTCGAGGCTCAACCGACGAGACGGCCTGCTGGCCTGGACTGGCAGCGGGGCCCTGGGTGTCTCCTTGCTGGAGGTGATCCTGGAAGCCTCCGCAGAAGGTCTTCTGTCAAATATGGAGCCCGTTCGTATTTATACGGGACCCTTCCTCGATGGGATCTTACGCAGCCGCCTGGATCAACTGGCAAGGGACACAGAAAGAGTAGTGCTGAAAACGTTTACCCGCCGACTTCGAGACCACCTTGCCCGGGCAAGGATCGCCGTATGCATGGCTGGATACATGAGCGCCGTGGACATAATGGCGGTGCGCACTCCCGCGGTCATGGTGCCCGGCATACAGGGAGGCGAGCAGCTTTTCAGGGCGCGCAAGATGGAGGAGGCCGGGTTCGCGCGGGTTATTCCCCTTGACTCATTGAGCCCTCAATCTTTGGCAAAAATGGTTCAAAAGGCCCTCCGGCCGCGTGAAGAACCACGTACGATATGCCTGGAGGGAGCTTCACGGTCGGCGGAGATTCTGGAGGCCATCTTGGATGGCACTCGCATATCACAACTCATGAAACGGCCAAATTGATGTTTGATGCGCTGGTAGCTTTACTGGACAACATGATGATTACGGGGCGTGCGGCCCAACTCTTTTTTCGCGATGACGACGTGGGCAGGTGGGAGCCTTCTCTGGCGCTCTTGATCGATTGTTTTATAGCTCGGGAAGTTCCACTGAACCTGGCAGTGGTGCCCGCATGGATTGACTCAGCGTCCGCACAACACCTCGAGGATCTCAAACGTAGGTGGCCGGAGCTCCTTTGTTTTTACCAGCATGGCTTCCGCCACATAAACCACGCACTCTCGGGGAAAAGGAGCGAATTCGCCTCCCATCGGCCCTATAGAGACCAACTGAGTGATTTGAGAGCAGGCATGAAAATTATGAAAAACAAACTGGGTGAAGCTTTTTTCCCTGCTTTTACCCCACCCTGGAACCGCTGTTCCAGCTCTACCTTGGATGCGCTGGGAGCCCTGGGGTTCAAGATCCTGTCATGCGATACTCCCACCCCGGGCGCCTCTGATAGGGGCATGGCGGACATCCCGGTTACATTAAACGTTCTGCGGCGGGCTCCCGAAGGAGGCTGGCAATGGCAGAAGCCTCATGTCATCGTGTCCGAGCTGGTGGAGCAACTGGGTTCCCTGGAGCGCGTGGGCATTATGCTCCACCATCAGCAAACAAACTTGGAATTCCTGGACAGGATGCTTGCCGCCATCGGCAGTCATCCAGCCGTCCGGTTTGTTTCGTTTGAAAAGGAGAAAGAGATCTCTGGGAAAAGCGCCTTACCTTTTCGAAGTTGATTTTTTCTTGACACATTATATTTTACTGGATCATAATAAAATATCCTTTCGTTCCAGGATGATGGATGAAAGGGCGGATACTAGCGTGCTGGGCTTGCCAGTTTTGCAAAGGAAAGGAAGATGATGATCGCCTTCTTTTCCTTCTTTATTTAGCTGCCTATTGTCTTAGATTCTAGGCAGAGTGGAATCTCTGTGAGTTTCATGGTAAAATATTATATTTACCTCTTCCCCAATAGTGGAGCGGGATGGGGGGCGGTCGATTCCTTTTTCACCCATAACCGCCTCTCACCTCAAGGGAAGAGGAATTCTTGATTGCTTTTGCGGAGGCAAAGCCATAATCGAATTTACTTATATCGATCAACCTGTTACTCTTGGGTTGGGATGCGTGGTAGCATTGAGGGGGAAGGATTATATCCTTGCCATCGTGCTGATTTAGTTTAATATCCCCCGGTTGAGATCCATGGGAGGGCAAGCTCTCTCTCTGGCTGAAAAAGGAGGAAATTATGGCACGGATAATGCGAGTCAATATGGCCACACAAAAAGTTACATTGGAAGAAGTGGCCCCGGAATACCAGGGGCTGGGAGGCCGCGGCCTGACCTCCACCATCGTGGGCAAAGAGGTGCCGCCGCTGTGCAATCCCATCGGACCCAACAACAAGCTTGTTATTGCGCCGGGTCTCCTGGGAGGGACATCAGCGCCCATCTCCGGCCGCATCAGCGTTGGAGGGAAAAG
Source organism: uncultured Thermodesulfobacteriota bacterium (assembly GCA_964611635.1). Taxonomy (GTDB): domain Bacteria; phylum Desulfobacterota; class JAFDED01; order JAFDED01; family JAFDED01; genus JAFDED01. Next base: position 11,008 of record CAZTAS010000117.1, on the reverse strand, counting down.
CCCGCTGACCGGCACCATCAAGGAGTCCAATTCCGGCGGCCAGGGAGCGCACTTCATGGCAAGATGCGGCCTGAAGGCCATCGTGGTGGAAGGAAAGGCCCCCGGAGGGAAGCTTTACAAGCTCCTGGTCAATAAGGACGGCGGCACACTTTCCGAGTGTCCTGAGTTAAAAGGTTTAGGCAACTACGATGCCACGGCCAAGCTCAGGGAGCAGCATGGGGACAAGGTGGCCTGTCTCAGCATCGGTCCCTGCGGGGAGATGCAGATGCAGGCGGCCAGTGTAGCGGTTACGGACATCGAGGGGAGGCCCACACGACACGCTGCCAGGGGCGGTATAGGCGCTGTGATGGGATCAAAAGGGATGAAGGCTATCGTCGTTAACCCAACCGATGCCCCGCGGGTAGAGCCCGTCAATAAAGAGGCCTTCACAGCGGCCTGCCGGAAGTTCAACAAAGCCCTTCAGGAGCATCCCGTAACCGGTCAGGGGCTTCCAACGTATGGAACCAACATCCTTGCCAACATCATCAACGAGGCCGGAGCTTACCCCACCAACAGCTTCAGCAAGGGACAATTTGCGGAAACCGGCAAGATCAGCGGAGAAACTCAGCACGATGTCATTCTGGAGCGGGGAGGCAAAATACCTCACCCGTGTCACTCGGGGTGCGTGATCCGATGCTCCCGCATTTACAACGACAAGGACGGCAAGTACTTGACCAAAGGGCCTGAATACGAGACCATCTGGGCCAATGGCGCCAACTGCGGAATCGGCGACCTGGACGCCATCGCCATGGTCGACAGGCTCTGCGATGATTACGGTCTGGACACAATCGAGGTGGGCGTCACCATAGGGGTGGCAATGGACGCCGGGCTCAAGGCCTTCGGAGATGCACAAGGTGCCATCGAACTCGTTCATGAGATGGGCAAGGGAACTCCCCTGGGACGGATTCTGGGGGCCGGCGCGGCCGTTACAGGAAAGTGCCTGGGCGTGGAGGACGTGGCCACAGTCAAGGGACAGGGACTCCCCGCATATGATCCCAGGCCCATCCTCGGGATCGGAGTAACCTATGCCACCTCTACCATGGGTGCGGATCACACCGCCGGATATGCAATAGCGGGCAATATCCTGGGAGTTGGTATCAAGGTGGACCCCATGAAGGTCGAGGGGCAGGTTGAGCTCTCTCGCAACCTACAGATCTCCACAGCGGCCCTGGATTGTACGGGACTGTGTCTATTCACGGCCTTTGCAGTTCTTGACAAGCCGGAAGCCTTCGAGGCCATATACGAGATGGTCAACGCTTTGTATGGCCTCAGCTTGGGGGCTGGTGATGTAATAGAGCTGGGAAAACAAGTTCTCCGCGTTGAACGGGCTTTCAACCAGGCGGCGGGTTTCACTCCCATGCATGACAGGCTGCCGGAGTTTTTCAAATTGAAGCCTATTGCTCCGCATAACGTGGTGTTCACGGTCCCCGACGAGCAGCTTGATCAAGTGTATAACTTCTAGCACCCATATTGCGTTCAATCTAATTAAAAAAGAGCTGGTGAATCATGCCCACAGTTACCGTAAAATTGGGTGGTTCGCTTCGGCATTTCGCCGCTGATACCCGGGAGGGATTGGAAACCCTCTTTCTCCCCGAGGGCGCCCGAATTTCTGATGTGCTTTCATACATGGGGATCGCCCCCGGGGAGGCCAGGGTAGTTCTTCGCAACGCCCGCTCCGCCGGTCTTGATGAGCTTTTGGAGGAGGGAGACCGAGTGGCGGTTTTCCCCCCCGAATTGGCGTTTAACCTTTATGTAGCACTATGCCTCGCTCGAAAGGAGGATGGTGGATCTTCCACAAATGAATAAGTAGTTAAGCCATTATCATCCATGTAAATTTTGCACAAATCGGGCCCAAAGCGCGAAAAAAATGCATGGCAAAATTCTTCTTCATGGCCTCCAGAACAACTCTACGATGGAGGGAAGGGCATGGAATGGCTGTAAATTCCAATACTTCTGCATCATTGAGTTGTCTTTACAATTTTTAGCATAAATTTTGCTATGTTTTATTTGGATTTTGTTTACTTTTAGTAAAAAAATCATGGGCATGGTGACTTTCCTGAGCATCCCCTTCCAGATTTCGGAAATATTTATACTTCAGAAGGCGAGATAAATAACCTGCGATGCGTTAGCTATACTCTTTTTTGAGTTCATAGCTTCTGATATACTCAACAGAATTCAATTCTGGGACTTTATCCCAGCGACATTTTTAATTTTGCACAAGGAGGAAATATGGCAGTTACAGACAAAAAGATCTCTTCCATGATGGTTGAATATCGCAGATTTGAGCCGCCCCAATGGTTTCGCGATCGTTCATACATCAACAGCATGGAACAATACAGGGCCATGTATAAGCGCTCTATCGAGGAACCGGATAAGTTTTGGGCGGAAATGGCAGAAGAGCTCCACTGGATTAAGAAGTGGGACAAGGTGCTCGAATACGATTTCAATAATGAGATTACGATCAAATGGTTCCAGGGTGGACGGCTGAATACCGCGTATAACTGCCTTGATCGTCATCTGGAGACATGGCGCAAAAACAAGGCCGCCATTATCTGGGAGGGCGAGTCCGCGGGTGATAATAGAACCTTCACATATCAGCAACTTCACCGCGAGGTATGCAAGTTCGCCAATGTCCTGAAAAAGTACGGCGTGAAGAAGGGCGACAGGATCTCTATTTACCTCCCCATGATCCCGGAGCTGGTCATAGCGATGCTGGCTTGCGCGCGTATCGGGGCTATTCATAGCATTGTGTTCGGCGGATTCAGCGCCGATTCTCTCAGAGAACGGATCCAGGACAGCCAATGCAAAATGCTGGTCACCTCCGATGGGAGCTTCCGGGCGGGCCGGACTATCCCGCTCAAGACCAACGCTGATACGGCCCTATCGGATTCCCCTAGCGTAGAGAAGGTCATTGTGGTGCGGCGCACGGGCATGGATGTGCCCATGGAGAACGGCCGCGATGTGTGGTGGCACGAAGAAATGATGGATTCTCCCATCGATTGTCCGGCGGAAGAGATGGATGCCGAGGATACGCTGTTTATCCTTTACACCAGCGGCTCCACAGGCAAACCGAAGGGAGTCCTGCACACTTGCGGAGGATACATGGTTTACGTAGCCCAGTCTTTCAAATACATTTTCGATGTTCACGATGAGGACACATTCTGGTGCACGGCGGACATCGGCTGGGTGACGGGACATAGCTATATCGTCTATGGGCCATTGGCTATGGGTGCCACAAGTATAATGTTCGAGGGAGTTCCCACCTATCCTAAGCCGGATCGATTCTGGGAGGTGGTAGAGAAATACCGGGTGAATATCATTTATACCGCGCCCACGGCCATCCGAGCCATAATGAAAGAAGGGGACGAATGGCCCCGCAAGCACGACCTCAGCAGCTTGCGCCTGCTGGGAACCGTAGGTGAGCCCATTAACCCCGAGGCATGGATGTGGTATTACAATATCATCGGCCGCGGGGAGTGCCCCATTGTGGATACATGGTGGCAGACAGAGACAGGCGGGGTGCTCATTACGCCTCTGCCGGGCGCCATCCCCACCAAGCCGGGATCGGCCACTGTTCCCTTCTTCGGCGTTGATCCAGTGATAGTGCGTGAAGATGGCAACGAGACCGAGGCCAACGAGGGAGGGTATCTGATGATCAGAAAACCGTGGCCTGGGATGATGCGCACCATGTACGGCCAGCACGAGCGATTCAAGGAGACGTACTTTACCCAGTTCCCGGGAATGTACTTCACTGGCGACGGTGCTCGAAAGGACGAAGATGGATATTTCTGGCTCATGGGACGTGTAGACGACGTGATAAACGTCTCCGGACATCGCATGGGAACAGCCGAGATTGAAAGCGCCCTGGTGAGCCATCCCGCAGTGGCCGAAGCAGCGGTGGCAGGGATGCCCCATGAGATCAAGGGACAGGGGATTTATGCTTTCGTTACCCTCAAGGCTGGACAGGAGAAATCCGAGGAGTTGAAAAAGACACTAGTCCAGCACGTGCGTAAGGAGATCGGCCCCATTGCAACGCCTGACAAGATTCAATTTGCAGATGCACTGCCCAAGACCCGCAGCGGTAAGATCATGCGGCGCATCCTCAAAAAGATAGCTGCCGGTGATATAACCGACCTGGGTGACACCACAACACTGGCTGAACCATCTGTGGTTGATGTGTTGGTGAAAGAGAGGCAGTAATCCACACCATCCGCTCAAGGATAACTGTGTTGTAATGAAGGCCCCCTACACAGAGGTAGGGGGCTTTTTTCTCTCATCTTCTTTAACCGCCATGGAGGCTATGAATCAGCGATACTTTTTTCTCCATCCGCCCTCAGGATATAGTACGAAACCCCATCATACAAGAACCCGTTAGCGAATAGATCAAATTTAGATTTTAAAGATTCTTGAAATTCGTTGCTGGAGGTGTTAAATTAAAATTGGACAAGAAGTTAAACGGCCAATGATACTTCAAGAGCAAGTCTATCACGCGATTATTGAGAAATCCTGGGAGTGGATTAAAACGTAAATTCTGAGGAGATCAAAAGAGCTTATTGGAAGCTAGGGTGGAAGTGTCATCCAGATTTCAATATCAGATCCAACGCGATAGGTTGATTTCGGTGGGTGAAAGAGGATTACGAGGTCTAAGGAGAACGGTTGAAGCGCCGCCAGTATGACCAGCGGGAGCGATCAATATGTCATCGTTAATATTAGAGTTTTCCGTGATCTGAATTCTTGGACTACTGATATGCTCATTGAATTGCAAAAGACTGCGGTGGAAGTGGAGGCTCAATCGAGAGCGTGAAACCTCACCGAGAACTGGCCCAAAGTAAAGTTTTGACTTTGAATGAGTATCTAATGTAAAACTTTATAACCAGGAATACCTGTGAGCGGAAATGCATCTTCATAAGATTTTGGGTGTGGCCGATAACTATAAAGACTTATTTATAAAAAAACAGGGAATAATATGATGATCGATCTGTCGAATTACAAAAACTACCTGTCGGATAAAGCACACGAGGTTCTGAAGCTGGCTATTGAGGAATCCCATAAGCGCCAGCATTACTATCTCGGCGTGGAACATGTTTTCCTGGCCCTCACTCATATTGAGGATGATTTTTTCAACGAAGTGATGATCCGCCTTGGGATTAATCCCAAAAAAATGCTGGAAATCATCCTCCATGAAATGGACAGTTCCAAACAATTCATGGGCGAGGGCATGAAAGTTCTTACGCCCACGAAGACGGTTCTTAAGTTCGCATGGGAAAATGCCCAAAGCTCGGGGCGGAAATTGATTGAGCCAATTGATCTTTTCCTCGCAATTTTCCATGATGGCAACAATCTCCCTTCTCAAGTGCTTGCCGAAATGGGTGTGGAACCGGCCCGTTGTGCGGAGACCATCGCTGCCCAATTGCGAAGATTAAAGGAGCGAGAGAAAGAGATTGAGAAGCGTTTTCAGCTTCCCCCAACGATTAACAGCATGGGGGTGAACCTCAACCGATTGGCTTACTTGGGCAAATTGCCCCCGATTATTGGGCGAGACCATGAGATCGATCAGATGATCGAGATCCTTTGCCATAAGGAACGCTCCAACTCTGTGATGATAACAGGCGAGCCGGGAGTGGGCAAGACCGCCTTGGTGGAGGGCCTGGCACAGAGATTGGAGTTTGAACCCGAGCGGATTCCCCGACGCCTGAGGGGCCAACAGATAGTCAATCTTCAGATGAACACCCTTGTTGCGGGAACGGTGCTGCGAGGCATGTTCGAAGAGAGAATTCAAAATGTGGTAAAAGAACTGAAAGAGAAAAAAAATCTCATCTTGTTTGTAGATGAGGCGCACACCATCATTGGGGCTGGCATGGCTTTGGGCGTTCCCTCGGACGCTGCCAACATCCTCAAGTCCACCCTTTCCCGCGGCGAGATCCAGATGATAGGCTGTACCACAGCATCTGAGTATAAACAGTTTATTCAGGAGGATGAGGCATTGGCCCGTCGATTCCGGGTAGTAATGGTGCAAGAGCCCAATATCGAAGAGAGCAGAGAGATCCTTATCGGGGTTCGCCCACGCCTGGAAAAGAACTATTCTGTGACCATCTCCGACGAGGCCATTAATGCGGCCTTAGAAATGGCCCAACGGTACCAACGCGGCCACAAGCTCCCCGACAAGGCCATCAACTGGCTGGATACCGCCTCGGTAAAGGTTGAGATTAACAAACCTTACGACGAGGTATCGCGTCAAGATATTCTTGAGGTCATTTCCCAGGAAACTCGAACACCTTTAGACATGGTCTTCCGCGACACCGTTGATCGATTAAACAACATGGAGGAGGCCCTGGCCAGACGTATAGTAGGACAAAAAGAAGCTATTCAGGCTGTGGCACGGCAATTAAGGCTTAATAAAGGACCACTGAAGGAAAACTTCGATCGGCCTGACGGGGTCTTGCTGTTTCTGGGTCCCACTGGTGTGGGTAAAACCGAACTTAGCAAAGCACTGGCTGAATTCCTCTTCGGCGATGACAAAAAAATGATCCGCATCGACATGTCCGAGTACCGCGACGGGATCATCGGCGTGGACAAACTAATCGGGATGCCAAGAGGCATCGTGGGGAGCGAAAAAGGAGGCATCCTGACCAACCAGATCAGGGACAACCCATTCACCCTAGTCCTGCTGGACGAAATGGAGAAGGCAAGCGGCTACGTGCTGAACCTCTTCTTGCAGGTCTTCGACGAAGGCTGGCTTACCGACGGCAGGGGGAAGCGGGTATATTTCTCCGACGCGGTTATCATCATGACCTCTAACCTGGGCTCCGATGAATTCAAACGCTATCAGAAACCAATGGGATTCCTGACGGATAGCCATGAATTGAGCTCCGTAAAGAGAGAGGTCTTGCGGCAGGTGGAGAACTCCTTCTCTCCGGAGTTCATAAACCGCATCGATGACATCATAATCTTTTCGCCGCTGTCCGAGGAAGAGGTCCAACAGATCACAGGGATGTACCTTGATAATATTTGCGAAACGATGCACCAGAGTGATCGGGATCTGATCGTGAGCAATGAAGCTGTATCTTATTTGGCTCGAACTGGATTCAGCATTAAATATGGCGCTAGATTTCTCAAACGTTCCATCGACGAGAAGATCAAAATCCCGATAACACTGAATTGGAAGGAAGGCCGGGTTTTCAAGGTGGATGTTGAAAACGATAAGATCATGATCACCTGGGAATAAAATATCATAAGATTTAGCCGGTTTTTATGTCCTGCTTCGGGGCACCAGGAAACCCAACATGATGGTGGGACTATCGGTTACATTTCTGCCCCTTACTAAAATATTCGACCTGCGCTGGTTGCCGCATCCCGATTTATGGGATGCGGTATTATATTTAACAGATATTCTCGGTCCACGTAAAAAAGAAGTTTTAATAGTGCCCTTTGTAAACAATCAATGAAGCATAATAACTTCCCATGTAATGGGTTTTTAAAGGAGAAAAAAAGCATGGCTGAAAATGATAAAGAAAAAGAGGGTATCATCGAGGGACCAGGATTCATCATCCGCGATCGGCGGCAGTTCTCACAGGAAGGGGACAAGATAGAAAGGGCATCTGAAGAAAAGGAGCAGAAGTCCCAAGCTCAACAAAAGGAAAAGCCAGGGGAGCCCGCCGTTGAGCAACAAGAAACTGCAAATAAAAAGGCTTCTCGCCGACAATATAAGGATGTGCCTCTGCCAGAGGTCAATTTTACAAACTTCATCTTCTCCCTTGTCCATTCTGCCATGCTAGCACTGGGGAGCTTGCCCGATCCTACTACTGGAGAAACGGAAAAGCACCTTCCCATGGCCAAGCATGTCGTGGATACTCTCGGTATGCTCCAGCAGAAAACTCAAGGAAACCTAACCGAGGAAGAACAGCGCCTGATCGACGAAAGCCTTTTCGACCTCCGCATGCGTTACGTGAAAGAAAAGGAGATGTCCGCGTGATATTGCTCAAGCTGTTACGAGTGGTGAGGGTCAGTCGTAAAGCAGCGGCTACTCTTGAGGCCAAGCCTTTTGGAATTCAATAATCCGCCAGCGATGGTTTCAGGCGGTTTCGGTCTGAGCAAAATGGCAAAGCGAATGATAGGGTATCAACAATAATGACTATACTAAGTCTCGATTCGCAACTGCACTCAGATGGCTTTAATCTTGAACAGATAAAAGAGCGGGCCGCGAAAGCCCGTGTGGAGATTTCCTTATCAGAGAGGTAACCAATTATGGAACAATACAATGGTCCTATCAAAACTTTCGGAGCTATTCTGTCCTTTTTTCTTATTATGGCCACCGCTGCACCCATTGGCTACTCCGCTTCCTCGGCCAGTCCTTTTTTGGCCTCTTCAGTCAGCCAAAAAGGGTACAGCCAGGAAATTCAGTTCCCCTCTTTTGCAGACCTTGCTGAGCAACTCAAGCCTGCTGTTGTGAACATATTCACAACCAAAGTGATAATAGGTCGACCATTTCAGCGATTTTATCACCCCTTTGAGGAGAAAGGAGGTCCGTTCGAAGAGTTCTTCGAGCGCTACAGGCGATTCTTCGGGGAGATTCCCGAGCAAGAATTTCGCCAAAGAAGCCTGGGTTCAGGATTCATTATTGACCCACAAGGGTTTATTCTCACCAATAACCACGTGATCGAGAACGCGGATGAGATCAAGGTTCGTCTGAGCAATGAGAAGGAATACGAGGCCACGGTAGTAGGCAAGGATCCAGCCACCGATCTTGCCCTCATCAAGGTGATGACGAAAGAAAAGCTACCAACCGTGATCCTAGGTGACAGCGATGCACTCCGGGTTGGAGAGTGGGTGCTTGCCATCGGCAACCCGTTTGGCTATGGTCATACGGTCACAGTGGGCATCATCAGCGCCATGGGCAGAACCATTGGAGCAGGGCCATATGACGATTTCATCCAGACCGACGCATCCATCAACCCTGGAAATTCCGGAGGCCCATTGTTCAATGTGCGCGGTGAAGTGGTGGGCATAAATACGGCCATAGTTGCCAGTGGACAGGGAATTGGTTTCGCCACACCCATCAATAAGGCCAGGGATCTACTCCCCCAGCTGAAAGAAGGAAAAGTCACACGCGGCTGGCTGGGCGTGGGCATACAGGAAGTCTCTAATGATCTGGCCCAAAAATTCGGGTTGAAAGATAAGCGAGGAGCTCTGGTCTCAGAGGTTTTCCCCGGTGAACCAGCGGAAAAGGCTGGTGTCAAAAGGGGCGATATCATCCTGGACCTGAGCGGAAAACAGATAAAGAGCGTGAAAGAGCTTTTGAACATAGCAGCTTCTCTTCCCGTGGGGCGAAAGATCGATATCAAAGTCTGGCGAGATGGCAAAATTCTGAGCCTGAATGTCATCGTTGGTAAAAGGCCAGATGAAAGAAAGCTTTCAAGCCGCAGCTGGCGAACACCCCAGGAGGAAGAGGAAGAAGAATCCCTGGGGATAACGGTTGCGGAGATCACCCCTGATTTGGCACGGCGTCTGGAACTGCCCAAGAAAGAGGGCGTTATTGTGAAAAGTGTCAAACCCCAATCTCCGGCAGGCAAAGCAGGGCTCCAGCGAGGAGATATTATTCTGGAAATTAACCGGATTCCAGTAAAAGACCTCAAAGATTACAAGGAGGCCATTGAGAAATTTTCTGATGCCAGTTCCTTCCTGATCTTGATGAAGCGGGGATCTTCAACACAGTATCTGGTGCTAAAAAAAGAAAAATGAATAAGGCGCAGGGTAGTATTGTCGTTTGGCCGCCCGCCAAGATCAATTTAAGGCTGGAAATCCTGGGCCGACGCCCAGATGGGTACCATGATATCTTTTCTGTTATGCAGCAGATCGATCTCTGTGACCGCATTGAGTTCCATCCAGACAATAATGGGGTCCATTTGTGTTGCGAAGGAGCTGACCTTCCTGAGTTAGAAGGTAACCTGGTATACGAGGCAGCCCGGTTGCTCGCTGAGAAAGCCTCCAAGATACGCGGTGTTGATATCAATTTACAGAAGCGAATTCCTTTGGCCGCTGGTCTCGGTGGAGGAAGCAGTGATGCGGCTGCGGTTTTGAAAGTACTTAATAAGCTGTGGGGTATTGAACTTCCGCTAGCGGAGCTCATGCGGCTGGGGCTCAGGCTGGGGGCAGATGTCCCTTTTTTCCTTTTCGGACCAGAGGCATTGGCCAGTGGGAAGGGGGAAGTGCTTCAGCCTCTGCCAGTGCCACTACCTTCATGGATTTATGTACTTGTTAACCCTAAGTTTCCTGTTTCTACAACATGGGCTTATCAATCACTCAAAATGGAGTTGACAACACCAAAAACTGGAATTAATATCAAAAAAATATTTGAAAATATTTTTCCAGTAGAACGCTGGTTGTTCAACGATCTGGAAGCCTCTGTAACTTTAAAATATCCGGTGATCCAAATCATCAAAGAGACCCTAATGCATTTAGGAGCTGAGGGGGCACTCATGTCGGGAAGCGGCCCAACGGTTTTTGGAGTATTCGCTTCTCAGGAGAGCGCTTTGCGGGCTGCGGAAGTTATTCGCCGCAACCAAGATGGGTGGGATGTCTTCGTTGCCCGGAGATGGTCCGGAGACTGGTAATCACTTAATAACTGAATTATTCTCAATCTCAGTCTATCTGTACATTGAGTAAGGGCTGAGGAACTTGCCGGGACCCGGCAAATGCAAGAGCCATAACGCTTACGTAAAAGAATATGCTGCAATTTTTTTGGTCCCGGATAGGGAGTAAGGCTTTTGTTACTGATTTAATAGTTATTACCGACAAAAAAACTTCAGATATTCCTACGTCGGATGTTGCTTCGAAGCATCTTAGTGAAGGCAAATTATAGGGTGCCGCTGAAAAAAATTGCTTTCATGCTGGGGTGTCGTCAAGTGGTAAGACACGGGTCTTTGGAACCCGCACTCGGAGGTTCGAATCCTCCCACCCCAGCCATCATCAC
>CAZTAS010000116.1:0-19643 GCA_964611635.1 uncultured Thermodesulfobacteriota bacterium | reverse complement strand
CCGACTTTCAGTCGTATAACAAATCTACCTGCTTCAGCAGGTAGTGGTTTAATATGGTTTGTATTGGAGCATTAATGATAATATATTTCAAGAGAAGAATGTGGCTTTAGCAAAACACACACATGCTTGAGCTTTCAGTGAAACATGCTTATAAATCCTGCGCCATTGATGGACAAAAAGTTTGAGATAGAATGAAGTGGATTGTCGCCCTTCTTTGAGCTGTCGTTCAAATCTCTTCCCTTCGATAGCCTCTTTTTCCTTAAGGTTCTGGGCTGGTACAACACGAAAGGCGGGTACTCGAATCGAGCAGTCGATGTGATAGAGCGCCTGATGAGCAAAGTAATCGGATTATAATGAATTTAATTTAAGCCACCCTTTGCCTCATGGAAAGTAAGGATAATCATCCCCTGTCCGGCGAAATCCGGCTTGCAATATAGCCGCAAGAGTCTTAATTTTATAACAGAACCATCGAAGATCTTTGTTAATAGGCGATATGGGTCAGTAAAATTAACATTAATCGGTGAATATATCGCACCGAAAGGAGGGTAACGATATGGCACTGGTTAAGTGGGAACCTTTTAGTGGCGAACTTGCAACTTTTCGCAGGCAAATGGATCATCTATTCGAGTCTTTCTTTGGGAGAGAACCCCTTGGGTGGCCAGAGGAAAGAATAGCTCCTCCTGTTGATGTGGCAGAAACTACGGAAGAGATATTGGTGAAAGTGGAGGTGCCCGGTATCGATGAGAAGGATCTTTCTTTGACATTGTCCGGAGATAACCTTTTGATAAAGGGGGAGAGAAAAGCGGAAAAGGAAGAGAAAGATAAGCACTTCTACCGCAAAGAGAGATGGCATGGTTCGTTTCAGCGTGTTATTGCTCTTCCAGTCTCTGTGGATCAAGAAAAAATTTCAGCCGAATACAAAAAAGGAGTGATGGAAATTCACCTACCGAAGAAACCAGAGGTCAAGCCCAAAGAAATTCCCATTAAGGTTATGGAAAAATAATAGAATTTCGATAACGCGCTTTCAACTTGGAGGAACCCATATCGCCTATTGACTTTCAAGAACGGGAATGTTCTTGTTGTCCTTATGAAATCTATTTCTATTCAGAACGGTGAGAGATAATGGCCTTTTGCCATAAATCAATTCTTGTCGGCCTTATTCAATGAAAGGCTGCTCAAGAATAATTTTTTCGTCTTTCTTTTTTGAGCCCATTTTCTCCAAGGTAAGGAGGGACTTATAGTGATGCCGTGTCTTTTAGGATCTCTGTCAGGCTCAAAATGACAAATTGAACGGAGATTGCTGCCAGAATCAGTTTCATCAGCCGAACAAGTATGTTGATTTCAACACTACACCGGGCTGACTGCCTTCAAGAGACACGGAGATCCGAAGTTTTAAGTCATGATGAGGATTTTTGATCAAATCAAATCTTCATGAGTTCGTATTTGCGCAGGAAATATTTTTCGATCTCCACCAGAACGAGCACCAAGGTCGAAATTATGATAATACGCACCCAGGCAGCAGGATTGATAGCAGCCGTCTTAAAGAGTTTTTGCATGGGTGGTGCATAGGTGTCCAGCTCTTGTCCTGTCAGGGCTGTCGTACCGTCCCAATGCCTATCTGGACGCCAATGGAACGTGCGGTCATTACGTGGTCACCGGTAATCATTTTCACCCGAATGCCAGCCGCCTGACACTGTAGCACAGCGTTGATAGCTTCACCCCGGGGCGGATCAACGATTCCCACGAGCCCAAGCAAGGCCAGACCACCCTGTACATCGTCCAAAGAAAGCTTATGACTGTTGTGGTCAATTCTTTTGGACGCCACCGCAAGAGGTCGCTGCCCGCAAGATGCGATTTGTTCAATACGATCGAGCCAGTAAGCCATATCCAGGGGGCAATTCTGGCTTGAACTCCATTGGTGTTGGCACCATTTCAGGACGCGCTCAGGTGCCCCTTTGAGATAAATGAATCCTTTGCCTCCATGATCACGATGCAGAGTCGCCATGAAGAGGTTCTGTGACTCAAACGGGATGGCGTCAATGCGGAGTAAATTCGCCTGTTCGATGCGTGATCCAGTCCGGCTTTCATGCCCAGAACGACCAATGCACCCTCGGTGGGATCTCCTTGAACCTGCCATTGTCCGTTGATTTGCTGCAGCGCGGCATCATTACACAGCATGGACGCACGGGCCAGCTCGATGAGTTCCGGATAGTCTTCACGGGAAACCTCGCTGCCTTCCCGGTAAAACGCGCCATTTGGATCATAGCCGGCGCCGCTCACATCAAAGAGAGCGCTGGCGAGGGCGACCGTTTTGACCGTCATCTCGTTGCGGGTCTGTGTTCCCGTTTTATCCGAACAGATGACAGTAACCGATCCCAATGTCTCAACGGAGGGTAAGCGCCGAATGATGGCATTGCGCTTCGCCATGCGCTGCACGCCAATTGCCAGAGTGATGGTCATAATAGCTGGCAGACCCTCCGGAATCGCTGCCACGGCCAGCCCGACGGCAGCGAGAAACAACTGGCTGATTCCGTAATCTCTTACCAGGACCCCGAAAGCGACTGTTGCGGCCGCAATGGCAAGGATGGCGAAGGTGAGCCAGCGGCCGAATTCCGCCATCTTCCGCAATAGCCGCGTTGTGAGTGTCTGCGTCTCCGCAATCATGGCGCTGATGCGTCCAATTTCGGTAGCATCTCCGGTAGCAACGACAACGCTGTTGCCTTGGCCATAGGCCACGAGAGTTCCGGAAAAGGCCATGCAGGTCTGGTCACCGAGGGTTGTGGTTTCCTTCACAGGCTCTATGGATTTTTCCACTGGCATCGATTCTCCAGTGAGTGTGGCTTCTTCGATACGAACATTCTTTACCATGAACAGGCGCAGGTCAGCGGGTACTTTGTCCCCTGACTGTAAAGAAACGATGTCACCAGGAACTAACTGCTCTGCTGGGAGCGAGATGCTCTTGCCATCGCGCAGCACGGTTGCCTGTAGCGAGAGAAGTTTTCTTATGGCATCCAACGCCTTTTCAGCCTTTCCTTCCTGGAAAAAACCAATGAGGGCGTTTATTATCACGACACCGATGATAACTCCGGCATCTATCCAGTGGCCCAGTAGCATTGTTATACCAGCAGCAACGAGCAATACATAAATGAGGAGGTTATTGAACTGGGCCAAAAAGAGCATCCATACGCTGCGTTTCTTTGGCGGGCGCAAACGGTTGGGACCATATTCGGCAAGGCGCTTCTGTGCTTCAGCCTGAGTCAGGCCTTCGGGATGGCTCACCGTCTTGTCAAATACTGCGTTGACTTCCATGGCGTGCCATGATACAGGCTCTATGTTTCTATCTTTTTTGTCCATATCATTCAATCTTGTATCAGGGACATTTTGATTAAAACTTTTTTTTGTCGTGAAGCTCGATTTCCCGATATTTCGGTTTATCTCTTGGTATTTTTCCGCACCTTGCCCGGCTGCATAGCTATGAGAGATCGCCTCTCATGAAAAATTTCACAGCATTGCTTAGTGCTTTATTTCATAAATTGTGTTATGTATACGGGCGGTATCCTCCTAAAAATTCTTATTCCGTATAATATTTTTGGGTGCCACTGGCAGAGCCGAAGGATCGCCAGTGAAACCGGGTATGTGAAGACACGGGCAAGCCTGCGGCTTTGCCCGTGGCACCCCATTAAGGAATGGAAAAATGCAGCACGGCCATCCCATTAATTTTGCATAACTCATAGAAAATTATCTAATCAGATTGTGTTCCAGAAAATAGCTGCTCAATTTTCGGCAGCCCAAAATACGACATCGCAATTATAAAATAAAACACTAAGTTCAATTCCCTGATACAAAGGCTCTTTAAACTTAAAACACAGCCATTATATAAATAAATATATATACTCAACTGAATCGAGAAGGTAAAGCCAATTATAGCCGGGAGCTTTACATCTGCCATTGAAAACTTGTGAGCTTCTTCAGAGTGGAAGCAAGAATCCACCTTGGAGAATCAATGACAAAAACGCGCCCCATGGAATATTCTTATTGATTTTTACTCAAAAGCATTAAATTCTGATCAAAATTCCGGGTGCCGTATCATTTTTTTGTTCGCAGTTAGAACGGACGAGATAGAAATTTTTAGATTCCGCAATTAGTCTGAAATTTTCTGTTTCTAAAGACTGTTTTACTTTGTAATCAGCAACAAGATAATGAAGGGGCCGGTTCCATGCTAAAATTTCTAAAAGGATTTGAAAGGCTAATCATTTTTTCACTGACAGGAATGATGGCTGTGGTATTATTTTTCTTTACACTGGAGCTTGGTTGTATCCTGGTAAGAAATATAATCGTAGCTCCCGAGTTTTTACTTGATATCAAACAAGCGCTGGAAATTTTTGGATTTTTTTTGTTGATTTTGATCGGTATCGAACTTTTGAAAACTATGAAAGCATATATTATCGAAAATGTGTTCCACATTGATGTCGTATACTGCAGATATATACTAACCCTTGGCCGCCTCTTAGTGATGAAAATCTGAGCTTACTATTGTCAATCCAGGATCTTTGCAAGCTTATCTCTTATGATAATACTGGCAGGGCAGGTGAAGAGGACACGGATTTTGTTTGAAAAGTTCTGCATTAATAATGAATCAGACATCAGTAGGATTTTGAATAGCTTGGCGAGACATGAACCCAAATTATACAGTTGTTTTTATTTTGATTTTGAAGTGTCTTTTTCCTCAATTGCTCTTTCTTCATCAGATTTCACTCCCAGCGCTTCAACTTCTCGAGCTACGTCTTCCTCTTTCGCGCGGGCTTTTGCGGCCCGTTTGGCCGCATCACTCGCTTGGGCTTTGGCCTTGGTGGCTTTCTCCTTTAGCTTGGTCAGCATTTCTTTGTCAGCACCTGATGCGATAGCATCCTGCAGCTCTTTCCATTTCTTTTCCGCTTCTTGTGCGGATTCGTCGGCCTCTTTTTTCATTTCTCGGGCCTTTTTCTGAGCGTCTTCCAGAGCGTCCAGGGTCTCTGCTATTTCCCCGGCTTTTCCATCTTCAGGTTCAGCGTCAAGCTCAATGTCTTCGGCAGCCAAAACCAGAGCCACTGTGGGCAAACGAGGGAGAAGCTCTTCGAGCCCATCATCATGGCAAACGGAAATCTTCAGCCGATTGCCCACAAGCCGAATTGGAAGGAAAACCAAGGCCGCATGGGCCGAATACTCTACTATCAATTCCGTATCCGGGTTCTTCACCACTTCCGGTTCAGCTTCGATCCGTACCTCCTCGAGAATTTTCCTGAGCTCTTGAGTCTGTTGTTCTGTTTCTGTCTCGCAGCTCACTGCCAGGAGGCGAATCCTCGCTTCGCTCCATTCATCATTCCTCGTCATTAGATATGCCAGTAGCAGCATCAGTCGGCTGGTGGCGTCATCACTCCACCAGACGTCAATACGGCGCTCCTCAGGAGGCATCGCTTCCAGGGCGGCCCACTCGTTCTCCTTTGCGTCCAGCACAATGATATTGCAACCCAGCCTAAAGGCAGCCCACAGGTTCCGTCCATAGCTTGGTTCACTGAGGCCGAGGATTCCCCTGGGAAACTGCTCGAACCAGTTGAGAATGATGGTATTCGCCCTCAGCGGTCCAATCCCAAAAGCCTGGATCAGGGTTTGAATTCCTATCTGGAGATTGGGAGCAAAAACGACCAAAGGAAATACTGACAAATTGTGCTCCAAGATATCTGCGTGAATTTCAGCCTCTGCTTCAGCACGAAGCTTCAGCATTTTCACTCCCTCTCCTTCCAGAATCCGCACAGCAGTTGTGAGCCCGCTGCCGCCTTCGATCCATAAGGCAAATCGAAGCAGCTCATAGCGCCTGCGTGAATCCTTAGAAAATGCCAGGATTTGTGGGCGCCAATCGCGAGGATGTTCCGGCTCGGAGGCGGCGGCACGAAGGTGTTCTCGCATATGCTGAAGGTGATAGGATCGGCGGCTGTCTGCCCAGCGTGCCGGTCCCGCGGTCCTCTTGAGATACTGGTAAATAGCAAATAGGACGGAAATAGCCACCAAACCGGCCGCCAGATCAATGGCCAGCATGGCTCCCAGGCACATCAGCCACCCCAAAAGGCTGAGTCGGGCGTCAAACCAGCGGAACCGGGGGCGGAAAGAAGGGCTGGATGCCTGCGCCTCGTAAAAAGTGGCGTAATTGAGAAGACCATAGGATATTAGAAAAAACATGGAGACCACAGAGGCAATCAGGTTCAGGTTTCCCAGCCCTATGGTGGAAAAGGCAATGCCTGCAGAGAGGAGAACGCCCCGTCGAGGATTGTTGGTCTCTCCTGAGCCCTTGGCAAAGGGGAGAAGGAAAGGAAAAATTCGATCATGGGCCAAGGACTGCAGAATACGGGGCGCTCCAAGAAGAGAGGCCATGGCAGAGGACAAAGTGGCGGCGATGACACCCACGTCGATGAGGAAATCGACCCGGGCAATACGCTTCATAGACCCGTAGTCATGAATCAGAACATCTCCGGGCAAAGCAGCAGCAAACATCACCGCCACAATGAAATAGATAATAATCGAAATCCCAACCGCGAGGAACGTGCCCAACGGCAGGCTTCTACCGGGGTCTCTCAGGTCGCCGGACATGCTTACGCCCTGGGTGAAACCTGTGACCGCTGGAAAGAATATGGCAAACAGTATCCAGAAATCAGGACCGCCAATGGGTGCAAACCAGTTTCTATCAAGTAGTTCACTGTCCCACCTGACCATGCCTCCAGTAAAAAAGGATAAAAGTGCCACGGCCAGCATGCCCATCACCACATATTGAAACCGAGTAGCCCAATTTGCCCCCAACCAAGAGAAGACAAAAAGGAATGATACTGCAAGAATAGCAATTAACTGGAGGGAGATATGGACTCTTTCCGGTAGAATGCTCATGATCGCTTCAGCGAACCCGATGCAATAAAAAGCAACTGAGACCGATTGGGCGAGGAAGAGAACAATACCAATGGCTCCGCCGAATTCTACGCCAAGGGTGCGAGAAATAATATAATAGACACCGCCGACTTTGACCTTAATATTCGTGGCAATTGCCGATAAGGAAACACTGGTCAGGATTGATATGATATTGGCCAGCCCGATGATGAGCAAAGCGCGGCCCAAACCTGCATTTCCTACAACATATCCCAATCGCAAAAATAGAATGATTCCAAGGATGGTTAAAATGCTCGGTGTAAAAACCCCCGAGAACGTGCCCAAATAGCCTCGTGTAAGTTTTGAATCAGGCCTTCCTCGCAAGTCTTCTTCCATCATTTCACCTTTTCGCAAAGATTCAGATCCTGGACATTATTTGATTGATAGACCTGAAACGACCTTTTCTTTGGTATCTCCCAATCAACGGATTATTGCTATTCACCTTTTTTAATTAATTTAGCTGTCTTACAGCGTCATTCTGAGAATTTTTCTCTAACATAGTCAAGCTGCAAGCAGCCTGATAATTCTGTCAATAGATTTTGGCGAACAACCAAATCATGGAACAATCTTCGGTGGAAGCAACATAATTTCAAATATATTTGACTAGATATTATCATAATTTTTATCATTGACTTTTAATTAATTTACATATTATCATAATATCTTATCTTTGACAGAACAAATTAATTGTGTCTAATTCTCACTTACAATATTCAGAAAGGGAGTTAGATCATGCTGAGAAAAAGCTATTCAAAAACGGGTCGAATGTGCCGGGTTACCTTTAACCTCCCCGAGGAGGTAAAGGCCACGACGGCTTCTCTTTGCGGCGAATTCAATGAGTGGAATCCTACTGCCCATCTCATGAAGAAGCTAAAGAATGGCGGCTTCAGTGCCACAATCTCCCTGGAAGCTGGCAAAACTTACCGTTTCAAGTATTTGCTGGACGGTCAGCGATGGGAAAACGACTGGGCTGCAGATGGCTATTTGCCTAACCGCTACGGCACCGAAGACTCACTCGTGAAGCTATAGTCTTTATACCTATGGGAAATTAAATTCCACGAACCAATTATCCTAAGAAGGCCGGAGCGAATTCCATTTCTTTACACTTAATTGTTTTTGGA
This sequence comes from uncultured Thermodesulfobacteriota bacterium, assembly GCA_964611635.1. Classification (GTDB taxonomy): domain Bacteria; phylum Desulfobacterota; class JAFDED01; order JAFDED01; family JAFDED01; genus JAFDED01. The sequence goes on along the minus strand of CAZTAS010000116.1, from coordinate 11,574 downwards.
GTGCCTTCACACGATATTCGCCGGGAGAGAACTATTATAACAGCTTGAGCTGAAAATATTAAAACATTCAGGTGAGGTAGATATGCAAAATAAAAAGTCATCTGACCGGTTGCCCCTTGGTGCATTGTGGGATAGGAAAGGAGTGCATTTCTCGCTTTTCTCCAAGAATGCCGCCAGGGTGGAGATAGCTCTATTTGAACACATTGATTCTCCGGAGGCAGACAAACATATCGACCTGACCAGAAAGGAAGATGATATCTGGCATTGTTATGTGCCGGATATAGGTCCAGGCCAACTCTATGGTTTCCGTGTACACGGCCCTTATGAGCCTGAAAGAGGACATCGTTTCAACCCTTATAAAATTCTCATTGATCCTTATGCAAAGGCAATTGCAGGTACCATTGAATGGAATGACAAGCTCTTTGGCTATAAGATTGATGATTCATCAGGGGATCTTTCCATGGATGATCAAGATTCCGCTCCGTTTATGCCCAAGTGTGTGGTGGTCGATACAAAATTTGATTGGGGGAATGACCAGCCTCCGAGGATCCCCTGGTGTGAGACAATCATTTATGAATTTCATGTTAAAGGGTTTACTGTTCGGCATCCTGAAGTGGAAGAGCATAAAAGAGGAACCTATGCCGGTCTTGCTACGCCGAACGTCATTCAGTACTTAAAGGATCTAGGTATCACGGCGGTGGAACTTCTGCCAGTTCATCACCATATTGATGACAAGGTGCTGGTTGACAGGGGGCTGCGCAATTACTGGGGGTATAATACCATCGGGTTTTTTGCTCCGGATTCAAGATATTCCAGTAGGGGGATTCAGGGACAACAAGTCCAGGAATTCAAACATATGGTAAAAGAACTCCACAAGGCAGGGATCGAGGTGATTCTCGATGTGGTTTACAATCATACTGCCGAGGGCAATCACCTGGGGCCTACCTTATGTTTCCGCGGCATTGATAACGCGTCCTATTACCGCCTTATGTCGGATAATCCCAGACATTACGTGGACTTCACCGGCACTGGAAACAGCTTGAATATGAGCCATCCGCATGTCCTTCGTCTGATCAAGGAGAGTTTACTCTACTGGGTGCGGGAAATGCACGTGGATGGGTTTCGTTTCGATCTTGCCTCTACTCTTGCCAGGGAGCTGTATGAGGTGAATTTCCTTTCCCAGTTTTTCGAGATGATCCATTCAGATCCTGTGCTTTCCAATATCAAACTGGTAGCCGAACCATGGGATCTGGGCGATGGAGGATACCAGGTGGGAAACTTTCCCAAACAATGGGCAGAATGGAATGGTAAATATCGAGATACCATCAGGCGCTTTGTGAAAGGAGATGAGAGCCAGATCGCTGAGCTGGGCTATCGGCTGGCTGGATCGAGTGACCTGTATGCGGATGATGGCAGAAGGCCTTGCGCAAGTATTAACTTTGTAACCGCTCACGATGGTTTCACGCTGAACGATCTGGTAAGCTACAATCAGAAGCACAACGAGGCCAATAAGAAGGATAATAGAGACGGGGCGGAGGAGAATTTCAGCTGGAACTGCGGAGCAGAAGGCCCCACGGATGATCCGGGTATCAACGATTTTCGTGAGCGACAGAAAAAAAACTTCATTGCCATACTTTTTCTTTCTCAGGGAGTTCCAATGCTTCTCGGAGGCGACGAGATCAGCAGGTCGCAGCAGGGAAATAACAATTCCTATTGTCAGGACAATGAGTTGAGCTGGTTTGACTGGAACCTTGATGAGAGGAAAAAGGCTCTCCTTGAGTTTACCCGCACAATGATCAGCTTCCGGGAATCACACCCTGTGCTCCGGCGGAAGAAATTCTTTCAAGGAAGGAAAATTTATGGTTCAGACGTGAAAGATATTTCATGGCTTGAACCGGACGGAAGTGAAATGGAAGAGGAGACCTGGCAGCAGTCGTATGTCCGCACATTAGGAATTCTTCTTTCTGGCGAGGTCCTTGATGAAAGCGATGAAAATGGTAACCCTGTCACAGACGATACCCTGTTCATCCTTTTGAATGCACATCATGAGACGGTGCCATTTACCATGCCAGGAAAGGAAAACCATTGGGAGATAGTTTTGCACACATACATGCGAGACCTTCAGGAGAGCGAGAACTATGTAAATAGCGGAACACAATTCCACCTGGAAGGGCACTCTGTGGTGGTTCTAAGACGGCTGGATAAGCGTTGAGTCAATTAAAAACCGGCATTGAAAAATTGTCTCCCTTCGGTTGAACCCATCGTTGAGTCTTTGCAGTAAGAGAGCACGATGAAATCGCTGTCGGCATTATCCAGCGGCAGGCTCCGAGCAAGAAGCAATTTGCATAAGCATTTGTCCAATATTGTATTGCCTTTTGCCGGCATAAACGTGGCGCAGCCGGATTTTGAACTACATCGTCTGAGTATATGGCAAGAAGTATATCTGTGTAAAGAACGCAATTCATCGACCCCTATTGTCTGCAAGTTTTTTGGCAGCCGCTCACATCTTTCCAAGAAAAAACGCCTAGACCTATTGAATCAGGAATTCGGGAACCTCAACGCGGTTCGAGAAAAAGGATTTTGTGAATTCCCTTACCAAGTGGTACGACCATTGAGCAAAAATGAGCAGATAAATTGTCTTTTGGTGGAAGAGTTTGCCCGTGGGAACGACCTTGACTACTACCTTGCCAAAGCAGCATGGGAAGGGCAGCATGAAAAACTGTTGAAAAAGCTGACCATGCTGGCACATTTTCTTGCTGAATTGCACAGCCGAACTGCTCTCACGGCCCGGGTAAATTTCGCGGATACTGCAGACTATTTCCGACACTTAGTCGACTCGCTGGCTCGATTGGAACTCATAGACGAGTTGGCTGTGGGCGAGTTTAAATGTCTGTGCCACGAATGGACAGTAATCCCTGAGATGTGGGCAGACATATCGGTTCTCGTCCACGGCGACGTTACCCCGACCAATTTCTTTTTTCACCCTGAAGATGGATTGACTGCCATCGATCTGGAACGAATGCACCCTGCGGATCGCGTTTGCGACCTTGGCATGCTCGCGGCGGAATTGAAGAATCACTTTGCCTGGCGAGTTTTCAAGGCTGACGCGGCAGAACCATTCATTACTCACTTCCTGCGAGCATACTGTGATGGTGTTTCAGATCCTGAGTCAAGATTTAACGCGATTACATACCGCAATCGTTTTTATATGGCATTGGGCGAGCTGCGCATTGCGCGTAACATCTGGTTGACTTTGGAACATAGAAAATGGTTAATTGATGAGGCTCGTCGATGTCTACAACTTTGAAGCCAAAAATTTTTCTTTATCGGTATTACGTTTAAACAGAACATCGGAGGAGAGCATTGACTCGAGTGCGCGCGGTGCTTTTTGACGTTTACGGTACCCTTATAGATATCCACACCAGTGAACACCGAGATGACGTGTTTGAATCGCTCAGCCGCTTCTTGGAGTATCGCAGGGTATTTATCCCTGGAAAGGCACTGAAGGAGTTATATTTTGTACAGATCAATCATCAGATCGCACGGAGCCGGGAGAGGCACCCCGAGGTTGATGTTGCAGGTGCTTTCACTCACGTACTGCGCGAGCATAGTAGAGCAAACAATCGGTATCTTGCAATGATCACAACGCAGCTTTACCGTTCTCTCTGCCGCGAACATATGCGGCTGTATGATGATACATTCTGGACACTCAATGAATTCCGGAGGCGGTATCGGTTGGGCATTGTTTCCGACGCTCAGCGCATATTCTGCAAGCCTGAGCTGCGAGCGCTGCGGTTGGAAAACTTCTTCGAGGCGATTGTCATGTCCTCGGACTATGGCTTTCGCAAGCCTGATCCACGGCTGTTCCACATCGCTCTGGCCATCCTTGATGTTCCAGCATCCGAAGCGGCATATATCGGCAACAGATTCGAAACGGATCTGGTGGGCGCCAGGGATGCCGGCCTGGCTGTTACAGGCTTAATACGTCAAACTGATGAAGAAAAACGGACTTACAGCAACGACTACAAGCCTGACTTTGTTTCGGACGATTTACGAGGTGCTTTACGGTCAATTTCTGAAAAAATAAAATGTAGAGCTGCGAGCAGTGAGTCATGAGCAACTATCTCCACCGGTGGCCTCTTTTCGACAATGTGAATTTATATTGGCATTTTCATTTGTATGAACTTTTGCGATCCATGCCGGATTGAAAGGAGGATGAAGGGGAAATATGACATATTTCAGGCCTGTTGCGATGGCTATGATCTTGATGATGACTCTCGGCGTAAGCGGGATTTATGCGCAAGAACAACCGCTGCCCAGCTCAACCCTTGTTGTCGGAACCAAAGATGCAGCGCCTTTTGCCATGAAAACAAGTGAAGGCACCTGGAGCGGGATTAGTATCTATCTCTGGCGCCGGATAGCCGCGGACTTGCACCTCACCTACGAATTCCGGGAGCTGGACCTCAAGGGGTTGCTCGACGGAGTGTCAAATGGTTCACTGGACGTTGCAGTGGCAGCGTTGTCATTAACGCCGGAGCGCGAAAAGACCTTTGACTTCACCCATCCTTACTATACCACCGGTCTCGGCATTGCCGTTGCTTCCAAACAGCGGAGTCCCTGGCTTGCCGTCCTGCGACGTTTTTTGTCCCATTCGTTTCTTAAAGTAGTAGCCGCTCTTGCTCTTCTCTTGCTGGTGGTGGGCGGAATTGTCTGGTGGTTTGAGCGGAAGAGAAATCCGAAGGAGTTTGGAGGTAGCGCGGCCAAGGGGGTTGGTTCAGGATTCTGGTGGTCGGCTGTGACAATGACCGCTGTGGGCTATGGAGACAAGGTACCCGTCACCCTCGGTGGGCGCATTGCGGCGACCATCTGGATGTTCGCCTCGGTTGTTATCATATCGAGCTTTATCGCGGCGATTACTTCTGCTTTGACGGTGTCACAACTCGAGTCCCCGGTTCAAGGGCCTACAGATCTCCCGAAAGTGCGCGTTGGGGCCGTTGCGAATACAACCGGTGAATCCTACCTTCAGGACAATTAGATTTCATTTCGAACATACAGGACGGCGCTTGAAGGACTGAGCGCAATTGCCGATGGAAATATTGACGCTTTAGTGTACGATGAACCTCTTTTACGATACCTTGTCAACCAAAACTTCCATGTTACGTTGGAGGTATTACCTGCTACGTTCGTTCGCCAGGATTACGGCATTGCGTTGCCTGAGGGGAGCCCCTTGCGTGAACCTATCAATCGCGTTTTGTTGCAAAAGATCCGGGAACCGGCGTGGCAGGATACGCTCTATCGATATATGGGACGATGAAGCTTTACTAACCAAAGCAGAAAGGAGTAAGTTCCTGTGGAGAGGTGAATCCTGGTGTTTTTCAGAATAACTAATATGAGTATTCATCTCTGGTTTGTAAAGGAGGGATATAGCATTGAAAGCGATAGGAGATAAGGCATGGAGTCCCTATTTAGCCGGAGCATTGAGCGGTGTAGTGTCCATACTCTCCGTCTGGATTGCTGGAAAGTTTTTTGGCGCCTCCACCACTTTTGTCCGCTCAGCCGGGATGATCGAGAAACTCTTCGGTGCCGATCGCGTGGGTGTCATGCCATATTTCATGAAAGAGATACCAAAAATCGACTGGCAGTGGATGTTTGTGTTTGGTATTTTGATCGGGTCTTTCATCGCATCCACCACCTCGGGCACCTTTCGCTGGAAAGCGTTGCCGGATATGTGGGAGAATCGCTTCGGCCCCAGTCGGATCAAACGAGGAATTGTTGCCTTCATCGGTGGGCTGATAGCCATGTTCGGCGCTCGTCTGGCCGATGGGTGACCCAGCGGGCACGGGCTGAGCGGTTCGCTTCAGCTGGCGGTCAGTGGCTACATTGCTTTGATCTGCTTTTTCATTGGGGGCATGGTGGTAGCCCGGATCCTTTATGGGGGAGGTGATCGCACATGAGAATATTGCTCTATGGACTAATCACTGGGATGCTTTTCGGTTTTTTCCTGCAAAAAGCCCGGGTATTACGGTATGACAAGCAGCTTGGCGCCCTGAGGCTGATGGATATGACCATTGTGAAGTTTATGCTCTCAACGGTTCTGGTTGCAATGGTAGGGGTGTACCTGCTCAAGGACTTTGGACTGGTCAAACTTTCGATAAAACCAACAATCCTGGGAGGCGTAATTCCGGGTGGTTTGATCTTTGGGATTGGCTGGGGCTTTTTGGGCTACTGTCCCGGGACCTCAGCCGGAGCGCTAGGCGAGGGCCGTTGGGATGCGATGTGGGGTATTCTGGGAATGCTCACCGGTGCAGCCCTGTATGCCGAAGCTTACCCGGGCCTGAAAAATACGGTTTTAACCTGGGGTGATCTTGGCAAAATCACCCTGCCTCAGGTGCTCGGATTGAGCCATTGGATAATAATCTCGCTATTTATTATTGGAGGATTAGTGCTTTTTCGCTGGTTTGAGAAGAAAGGGCTTTCAGCGGAGGGCTAACAGCCACCGCTGATTTCGGTCGTTATCCATTCTTTCAATCACTAATCATCAGCTTTCGGAGCAATATCGAGGTGAACAATTGTAGGTGCAATTTTGAGTGGACATGAGGCCTGTTGCTCTCCGCCTTCATGATGAGGTTCTTACCTTCCTCCTTTGATCTACGTTTAAAAACAGGTACCTACGATCAGGCGTCAATATTTTCAATTCTGCCATGTAGTGCTTCTGAAGTCTGCTTCCTCCAGTATGAGAATGGGGCCATTTTAAGCACTGCCTCCGTCGATTACGGTCCGAAATCAATATGCAGGTCCGAATGGAACGCCTCAGTGGATTTTCAGCTTGGGAGCATTAGTTTCACGAATATCGAGAGAAATCTTCGTTCTTTGGGGTATGCCTCATTGATTCATGATCTCTTAGTCTGCATCATTTTTAAGCAACTGAGGGGCTACCGATGGAACGTTCCTTCCTGAAGTCCGCAATTGACTGGCTCCACCGAAAGGTGTAAATATCATCTTGAAATAAATAAAAAGGGAGCCATTATGACCTACTTAATCCCATCTGCAAGCGCGCAATAGCAGAAGTCCGGGATACACAAGATTCTTGACAGTACCGAAGTATTAGAATGTGTTGAATCGCACTTGGACAGTCTAATAGAAATGGCCACCTTAACCTTTCAAGGCTTGGGCTAAGAAGGTAACTGGATCAGCGATTATCCGATAGACAAGAAGCGCCTGAACTTTGCGAGGGAAAACATTTTAGACACCGTTCTTCCCCGGAGTTAAGATCGTCCAAAATCTCTTTCGACGTAACAAGAACTTATACATTTCCGTGATGTTGTAATCGTTAATGCTTACTTCAAAATTACGGGGGAACGGCGGTCGAACAAAGCGCTCCAATGGACGGATCTCCACCGCTGCTGAGCTCAAGCGTTATACTCACTTTTAACCAATATTCCTTATTTGATTCAGCTTAAAAAGACTGAACGCGAAAATAATGGCGGATCAGCAAACCGAAGCGTGGGAGCAGAGATGGAAAGCAAAATCCCCTTTGTCTGTACGGCGTTTTTCAGAGCGAAACGTGTAAGGGGGGAGGTCGTTCTCTGTAAGGTAGTATGCCGGAAAGGCGCGTACCACCCTTAAGCCGAAGGAGAGACAGATGAAAACATTTACTGGCATTATGTTCGTAATTATCCTGGCAGCTTCGGCGCTGCCCTGCCTGGCGCAGCGCATCCAACCCGGTGACCTGGTGTATCGGGGTGCGTTCAGACTACCAGAAGGATCAAATGGGTCGAACTGGGAATATAGCGGTTATGCTATGACCCACTATCCCGGCGGAGATCCACAGGGACCGGATGACGGGTATCCCGGGTCCCTCTTTGCGATCGGCCACGATCATCACCAGATGGTCTCCGAGATCAACATCCCCGTTCCCGTGATTTCCCAGAACAAGGATGTAAATGAGCTGAATACCGCCGCGACCCTGCGGGGTTTTCACGACATCACCGGTGGTATGTTTGGCTACCTTGAGGTTCCCCGGGCGGGCCTGGAGTATCTGCCGGCGCAGGGCTCGCAAGCCACCGGTAAGCTGCACTTCTGCTGGGGACAGCATTTCCAGGATTTCCAGGCGTCGCACGGTTGGTGCGAGCTGGATCTATCCAATCCACTTACTGCGGGGCCGTGGCATTTTGGCGGTTATACCAATTATGCAACCAATGACTATCTGTTCGAGATCCCGCAGGAGTGGGCCGACTCGAACACCCCCGGACTGCGGCTCGCGACGGGGAGGTTTCGGGACGGCCACTGGTCAGGCCTGGGCCCCGCCCTCTTTGCGTACGGTCCCTGGAACGAGGGTAACCCGCCCGCCCCCGATGCAACGCTCATCAATATCACACCGTTGCTTTTGTACGGCACTCAAGAGGCAGGGATACCCGAAATAGCCTCTTCCAGCTCAATGAGAATGAACACGTTCAAAGAGGCCGACGAGTGGTCCGGAGGGGCATGGCTGACTGCTGGGAGCAAATCCGCTGTGATCTTGGCCGGCACCAAGGCAACGGGAAACAACTGGTATGGATTCGCCAACGGTGTAGTATGGCCGACGGACGTTGACGAGAGCACTGTATATCCTGAAGTGCCCCCGTGGCCTTATGACGATAGAGGCTGGTGGTCCGAGGGCATCAACTCACAGATAATCTTTTACGATACCGAGGAATTGGCCGCCGTGGCCCGCGGCACCATGCAGCCCTATGAGCCGCAGCCGTACGCTTCCATGGATCTCGACCAGTACCTGTTTGACCCGGGTTTCGATCTTGAAAGAGCAAAGCGCTACCTCCTGGGAGCCGTAGCCTTCGACCGTGCTCGCGGCTATTTGTACATCATTGAAAGACGGGCCGACGGAGAAAAGGGCCTGGTGCACGTCTGGAGCGTAAGCGGTGCCGCTGGTGAAAACCCGTCTCCAGACATCAGGGCCAACGGCTCGGACGGTCCCATTACCGTGTCACCCAGCTCGCCCGTATCTCTCACGGGAAGCCTGGACTCGGGGGGCCAAGCCGGACTGAATGCGGACTGGTGGTTGGTGGAAGTTGCTCCCTCGGGGATATATTACTTTGATCTGACGGCGGGCTCGTTTGTTTCGGGCTTCTCTAACACGTATGGCGGACCGCTCTTCGACCTGAGCCAAACTCAAATTCTGCTCTTTCCATCCCTCGCAGCAGGAACTCATACTTTCTATTTCGGCCTCGATACGAACATGAACGGCTCGCTCGATGTGGATCGGCTTCTTTACGACAGCGTGGTTGTTAATGTAACGGGAAATCAGGTGAAAGAGTCTTTTTCATATATCGATCTTGATGGTTTTGATTTTTAATGCACTCTCCTCACGCCGGTCTCTATGTCACGGATGAAAAAGAATTTTAGCCTTCTATCGATCTAATTCTGAAGAATAAATCAGTATAACTAGTCGCTGGAGTTTACAGGCGCGGTTCAGTTCTAACTCATTATGTAATATTTCTATCATAAGTCCTCAATAGTCTCAACTTTCCTAAACTGTTTAATAGTAGGTGGAAGCGACAACCCCCTTTTCAACTCTTCCTGAAAGCAAGATTTTGGATCAGATGCCTTCGATGCTATATTTCAAGTCGTAATCAATGAGCTGGCCAAAGGACTCCATTTTTTAAGACTTATTCTCTATTTTCTCTTTCTTCCCTGAACGGTTCTACGCCCTGGATAAAGGCCCCAATGCTTCATGAAAGAAACGAAGACCTCACATTTTCTGCATAAGACCATTTTTTCACTCCATCTGCCTCGGGGCTTCCCCTGGCGAACTGTGCCGTTGATGAACCAGCAGAGGTGACCACTCTTGAATTCCCAGGCTGGGCAGATCTCCCGCATCCGAGGAGGACAACGCCTTATCTCCCAGCAAGGGGCCAGTCGTTCCTGAGTTCCCATTTTCAAGGCAAGTAAAAATAAAGCCTGACGTTCCACATAGGGAGGAATGCTCCGCCACCCCTGCACAAAGCTCTGAACCGCCTTGAGCGAGATACCCAGAAGTTCAGACATCTGCTTTTGAGTCTTCAGAAGTTCCTGCCGAATAAATTGAAATTCAGCGGCATTCATGATTTCTCTCCATTGAACGGAACTCACAACCCGAGCTCTTTTAAAGCTGAAACCAAGAGAAGCCCGTTTCGTAGAAAGGGGAAATGATTTCTATATCCAAGGGCGTCGGTCTCTACAGAGTGCGGGCTTGAAAATTTATTGAAAATGTACTTGACCCGATATACCACACAGTGGTATGTTTCTATATCATGGGATACAATTTTAATCAAGCTGATATAGCGTTACGCGTGGAGGGATTCTCATGACGAATAACCAATCGAGCATACGAGTTGCTCAACCAGATTTTCGTCGGCTCTTGGATAACACAGGGCATTTTCGTTGCGGCGGAACTCGGGATTGCAGACCTGCTCACCGATGGTCCACGCACGGCCGAAGAGTTGGCAGAGCAGACGCATACGCACAGTGGTGCACTCTATCGCGTGCTACGTGCGCTGGCCAGTGTCGGCATCTTCTCTCAAGATGCGCATCATCGATTCTCGCTGACGCCACTAGCGGACCGACTGCGAAGCGACGCAGCCGCCTCCCAGCGGTCATTTGCCATCATGATGGGGGCGGAGTTTCATGAATCCTGGGGTGAGTTGCTGCATTCTGTACGAACCGGCGAGCAGGGATTTCAAAAGAGGTTCGGCATGCCATTTTTCCAATATATGACAGAGCATCCCGATCGACACAGCATTTATGATGCTGCCATGGGGGTCTACGGCACGGCTGAGACCGAGTCGATGCTTGACGCCTACGACTTCTCTACCTTTCAGACTGTGGTCGATATAGGCGGAGGCAACGGTCTGCTGTTGGCCGCCATTCTCAACCGCATCCCGCGATCCAGGGAATATTGTTCGACCTACCTGCTGTCGTGGACCGTGCTCGGGCCATCATCTCGGGCTCGGGTTTGTCCGGTCGCTGTCAGATCGTGGGAGGGGATTTCTTTTCTTAAGTTCCCGTCGGCGTCGATGCATACGTGATGAGACACATTCTTCATGATTGGGAGGACAACGAGGCAGTCGCCATAATGCACCAGTGCCAAGAGGCGATTGCAACATGTAATCAGCTATATGATCGCGACCAAAAAGGTGAGTGTCCAGCTGATTGGGGGCCGACCCACTTGGCTGGGATTTACGCAGAGCTCGGCAGGGAGGATGAAGCCCGGGCTCTTATAGCGGAAGCGCTCAAGATTAATCCTAGTTTATCATTGGAGTCTTTTAAAGGGGGGCAGCCTTTTAAGAATCCAGCCCACATGCGGCGCGAGCTTGAGACCCTCAGAAAGGCGGGGCTTCCGAAGAAGCCATCTCAAGCAGTCCCCTGATAAGCGTCCGTATCGTAATGTGGACCAGACTCAAGAAATTTATCCAAAAGAGGATACACTGCCTCTGCCGGATTATGCACACTGTATAAATATTGTGAGGGCAGCAGAATAGCATAAAAATTTATTTTTCCATACACCTGGTTTAAAACCTTCGCCTTTAGGCGAAAAGCTTT
>CAZTAS010000115.1:0-19755 GCA_964611635.1 uncultured Thermodesulfobacteriota bacterium | reverse complement strand
TTTAGAATCAGGCCAAAATAGGCTAAAAATGGCCTTACAGATCCCAAACTCGGGTTTGACTGGAAATAAGATACAGGGCACTCCTTTCCCACACCGCATTAGGATGGTCTTAATCCATCAGCCAGGGCATAATAATAGAAATCTAGGATACCAAAAATTCTATTAGCCGTCCTGAGCACATGGTAGCCAAGAATCTCCAGTTTCGCCTTCTGTCCAAGATAGGTCGCGGCGAAAAAGGAGGCGGCCAACACCAGTGAGGCCATGGTCCTGAGCCTCTGCTAGATCAACACCCTCACGTCCTCTTCCTGATAGCTCTTTTTGATCAACTGGATGGTCTCCTCCACTATCCAGCGCGTGATGTATGCCTCTTCCACCCACCAGACAACCTTGAGCTTTTTCTCCATAGCCAGGTTGGTCAAGAGCATAAGGGGGCCTCCCCAAAACCCTTCACCACCACCAGCCCTCACCCCCTTGCCGCCATATAGCAGATGCCTGTCCCCGCGCTGGCGAATAATGAATCGCAGCTCCCTGTGATTCGGCACCATCTGCTTGTAGAGAGCTTGTCGGTCAGCACCTCGATCCACAGAAATATGCCCCTGTTGCCCACTGCCCTGCCTGTCTCATTGATGGCTGTGAGCAGTTCATGGTTCTCGCTGACAAAGTCAGAGGTCTTTTGAGAATATAAAACATGATACAAATGAACAATTTCAGGCTTCCCACACCGGGCTGCAACCACCCGGCAACTCCTGCAGCCATAGCCGATTTTTTTATCACTGCTGTCGCGGGCCTCTGCTAGGTTCTCCATCTTCGTTGCATATTTCTTAATCAAGTCGCTCGTGTCCACAATCAAAAGGGTATCTTCCATACTTCCTGCCATCCTTCCTTGCCCATAACCTTTATCCTGAATAGGGGGATACCATGTGTGTTCCGTTTTCCATTTTTGGGTATAAAAACTTAATTGAGTTCTTTCTCTAAAAGTGCTATCGTGCCTATAAAAACATATGCGCAATTTCGTTCGTATGAGCCGAATCAGTTGCTCTTTTTTCCTCCGGACACGAAAGAGTGGCTGCCCGAGGGGGATGTGGTCTACTTCATCATGAACGTAGTTAGCAGTCTTGACCTGAGCGTCATTTATCGAGATTACGACGAAGCCAAAGGGGGCCAGCCATCCTATGATTTCCACATAATGGTGAGCCTGCTGATCTACGCCTACTGTGTGGGCGTTGTCAACTCACGCAAGATCGAACAGGCCGCCTACCATTCGGTTCCCTTTCGGGTGTTGTGTGCCAATCAGCATCCTGATCGCGACACTATCGCTTCCTTCCGCAAGCACCATTTGAAGGCTCTTTCCGGCCTGTTTGTGTAGGTGTTGCAGCTGTGCCAGAAAGTGGAGCTGGTGAGGCTGGGCCATGTGGCGCTGGATGGGAGGAAGGTGCGGGCCAACGGCTCCAAGCACAAGGCCATGAGTTACGGGAGGATGGAGAAAAAGGATCGGGGTCTGGAAGAAGGGATTGCTCGTCCGATGGCCGAGGCCGTGGATGCCGAGGAGGATGCCAGGTATGGCAAGGGTAAGCGCGGCGATGAATTGCCCAAATATTTGCGCTTCAAGCACTTGCGTCTGAAGAAGATACAGGAGGCCATGGGGACCATGGAGCAAGAGGCCGAAGCCGAGGCCGGCGAGCGCCGAGAGGAGATCCGCCACCAGCAAGAGGCAAAGCAGAAAGATGGTCAAAACAGGAAAGGGCGAATGCCGAAAGAGCCCTCCGGCAAACTCCATTCCAAAGCGCAGCGCAAATTCGCCAATTCTGACTTCCGGATCATTAAGGAGGCCACCACCGGCTCCTTTGAGCAGTGTTACGACTGCCAGGCAGCGGTGGACGAGAGGGCCCAGGTGATCGCGTCGGACACTGTCACGCAAAAGCCTGAGGACAAGCAGCAAATCAAGCCGGTTCTGGAAAACTGAAAGAACACACCAACGGCAAGAAGCCAAAGACGGTGAGCACCAATGGAGGGGTATTTCAGTGAAGCCAATGTTACCCATCTCGAACTCGAGGGGCCATCTATGGCTTGATGCGAAGCCTTTCGCGGCTAGAGATTAGTATTAAAGGACAAAAAGATGGAGAAGGTTCGGTACTACCTGCATGAAAAAAAAGAAGAGATGCTCAGGTTTCTGGAGCAACTCGTAAACATCGACAGTGGCTCATACTGCAAAGAAGGAATCGACGCTTGCGGGCAGATCTTGGCCGAGGAACTCCGAATGCTCGATTTTCAGGCGGAGACGATCCCGGAGACAGACTTTGGCAACCACATCCGAGCTGAGCGACCTGGACGGGGAATGAATCGGTTATTTCTTTCTGCGCATCTCGACACGTTATGCCCGGCGGGGACGGTGGCAGAGCGGCCTTTCCGGATAGACGGCAATCATGCCTTTGGTCCCGGTGTGGGAGACATGAAAGGTGGAATCGTCCAAATGATATACGCACTTAAAGCCTTGCATGACCTTGGCCGGGAGACTCCCCCGATATCCATTTTCCTTACAGGAGATGAGGAGGTGGGCAGCATTCGAGGGCGCCCATACATTGAGGAGGAGGCGCGTCGGTCGGCGTGGGCTCTTGTTATGGAGCCATCCTCGGTGCTAGAAGGCATAACGCTCAGGCGCTGGGGGGTTGGGGCTTTTTACCTGACCATCCACGGAAAGGCGACCCATCTTTCATACCCTAACGGAGTAAACGCATGCCTGGAGCTGGCCCTAAAGATTCTTGCGCTGGAGAGCTTGAGCGACACACTCCGTGGGGAGAAGGTTTCGGTGAACCTGGTGGCGGGGGGAACGGCACGGCAAGTGACCGCTGCAGTGGCCCGGGCAGATATTGATGTGCGGTTGAGGGACATTGCTCGAATGGCAGCCGTTGAGGCGCGTGTGCGAGATGTAGCGGGAACACCAATACTTCCCGGCATCCGACTCGAATTAAAGGGGAGGATAACTCGGCCGCCATTGGAACCGAATCCAAACACGGAATCCCTTTTCCAGCTCGCAAGCGAGGTGGGCAAGGAGATAGGAATCAACGTGCTCCCGATCGAGAGGCTTGGCGGATCCGACGGGAACTTCACCGGATCGCTCGGCGTCGCCACTCTTGATGGGCTAGGTCCCTTTAGTCATGATGTAGGAGGCGAGAACGAACGGATCAATGTGAATAGCCTCGTCTCAAGGACATTGCTTATAGCTGGAATTATACAGCGGCTCGCTAAGTGAGTATAGCTGGCTGCTGCAATCATCTGTAAAGGCTTGGGATTATAGTGAACAAAAGTACTTATAAAATCAATCATTATGGATAAAAAGCTGGAAAATGAATTTTTAACAATTTTCGAATGATATTTTTTTTACTAAAAGGTGATGAAGGTTTTTTCTTGACAACATTTTTTTTGAGAATGTTACTTTGATAAGTATCATTGATTTGTCGGAATAGTATTTTTCACGTGTTATATAGCCAGGCTCATGCTGAAAGGGGGACGCAAGTCGGTGGAGCTCTGTCGGAGAGAGCCCACGCCTCGGAAAGGACATTATGAGATGGATGACACAGAAATTGTGGCTAAAGGCGGAAAGGCATTCTATGGTGAAGCAATTGGGGTGTTAGTACTTGATACCAGGATGCCAAGAATTCCTGGGGATATTGGAAACGCCACCACATTCGATTTTCCTGTAAGATTCAAGAGGGTTAAGGGAGCTACAGCGGATAGAGTAGTGGAACAAGGAGACCCAGAGTGCCTGCATTTATTTATCAACGCAGCCAAGGAACTTGAGGAGGATGGTGTCAGAGCGATAACCACAAGCTGCGGATTTTTAATAATGTTTCAAGATGAGATTGCCAGGGCCTTACGCGTACCTTTTTTCTCATCTAGTTTACTTCAGGTTCCTCTCGTCTATAGAATGCTTGGCTCACGGGCAAGGATTGGTATCCTTACAGCGAATGATACAACTTTGCCCAAACACCTGGAAAAAGCAGGCATTCTTAATATTCCTTTAGCGATAAAGGGTGCTCAAGACGAACCCGATTTTTATAATGTATTCGTTAAGAACAGCGAGATTCGCGATGTTTCTAAGGCCGGTCAGGCTGTTCTAAGAATGGCAAAAAAGATAGTTGAGAAATACCCTGATGTTGGTGCATTCGTGTGTGAAGGTACGAATTTTTCATCCTTTGGTGAATTGGTACAGAAAGCTATCGGACTCCCGTTTTTTGATATTATTACGATGACCAGGTGGGTATATGCTGCCGTGGTGAAGAAAAGGACCCCCTGGGAGCCGAAGGGATTCATGTAAGAAAAACCTGATCGAAAAAGAATAAAATACATAATTAAGATAATCTCTTTAGGGTGAGGCGCCAGTGCAGCTTGTGGATTAATAAGGTCGGAATGGCTGAATTTCTTCATATTTTGTTATGGCTTTCTAAAATATAGATGCCCGGTGCAGGTGAATATTCTGCACGATTAAAAGGAGAACAAATCGTGATTATTACCAAAATCAGAATTAGAGGCGTAAATGTTCCTCTCCTCAAGAATTATACCATTGCCGTGATGGGCACTATCGAGACGACCGAATCGGTGGTCGTAGAGCTTTTCACTGATCAAGGTATTGTAGGGGTGGGGGAAACAGATCCGTCACTCGTGTTCACGGGTGAAAGTCAGAGGACTGTTATGACCGCGCTGCGCTACCATATCGGCCCTGCAGTGCTCAAGAAGGATCCCTTTGACATCGAGGCCATACACGCCAGCATGGACAGTGTTTGCACAGGTAACAATTTCGCCAAAGCCGCTATCGATCTGGCCTGCCATGATATCCAGGGGAAGTTCCTCAATATTCCCGTTTATAAGCTGCTTGGCGGACTTGTCAGGGATAGCATACCTATTCTATGGTCATTAGGCAGCGATTCTATCGAGTCTAACATAAAAGATGCCGCAAAAAGAATAGAGGAGGGATATACCACGTTGGGACTTAAATTGGGGTTTCTTCCTCCGGAGAAGGATGTAGAAAGAGTCAGGGCTGTGCGGAAAGCCGTTGGAGAAAATATATTCCTTCGCTGCGACGCCAACCAGGCATGGACAGTTCCTGTTGCCATCTCTGTTATCCGACGCCTGGAAGAGTTCAACATCGCCATGATTGAACAGCCAGTCCCGGCCTGGGATGTGGAGGGAATGGCCGAGATACGGTCAGCTGTCAATGTCCCGGTGGGTGTTGATGAGGGACTTTGCTCTCCTCACGACGCCCTTCGGTTGGTCCGCGCAAAGGCAGCGGACTTTTTCAGTATCAAAACTACTAAGCTGGGCGGACTCCTTCCGTCCAAGAAAGTGGCCGCGATTGCTGAAGCTGCTGGTAATAAGCTCTTCATCAACTCTATGATCGAGATGGGCATTAGCGTGATGTCAAGCCTCCATTTCGCTGTCTCCACCACGAAATTGTTCCCCACAGGCCATGCGCTCACCTCAGTTCGGCGATTGAAAGATGACATCCTGAAAGATCCTGTCCCATACATAGATACCAATATTACGGCGCCAACGCACAGCGTGGGGTTGGGCGTGGAGCTGGACGAAGAAAAGATGCGACGTTACGGGGTTGGGGAGATTTGGGTGACATGAGCGAACCTGAATAAACATATATTTATCTTTACATCGTTATGGGGTTCATCACCATCCTCTCGGGGGGAACTCTCGGAATGAATAATTCTTCAAAACCGCCTCGTTTATCTCGAGCCCCAGACCAGGTCTCGTGGGAAGACTGATGTAGCTTTCCTTTACTTTTAATGGGTTTACCGAGATTGCATCTCCAGCCTCTGAGAAGCTGACGAAGTACTCTGCAATGAGGAAGTTAGGGATTACGGCAGCTACCTGGATAGTGGCAGCAAGAGCCATAGTTGTGCTATTGAAATTGTGAGGAGAAATTAAAACGTAGTAAGGTTCGGCCATAGCAGCAATTTCCTTGAACTCAAGGATTCCGCCGCAATTACTCACATCGGGATTTAAGATATCGGCTGCGCGTTTTTCCAGCACCTCCCTGAAGTCAAACTTTGTATAGAGGCATTCTCCAGTTACCACTGGCAGATTTATAGCATGCCTTACCTCTGCCAGGACGTTCAAGTTCTCAGAAGGGACAGGCTCCTCGTACCAAAAGATGTTAAACTCCTCCAGCATTCTGGCAACCCGGATGGCCTTCAATGGTGCTGGTCGTCGCCAGACATCGATAAGGATGTCTACTTCGGCTCCCACTGCTTCCCGGACCGCTCGCACGTTTTGCACTGCGGCCTTTTCGTCCTCGTTATTCAGGAAAGGGTAAAGTTTGAGGGCGCTGAAGCCCAGTTTCACCACTTTTAGAGCCCTCTGAGCCATCTCCTCGGGAGTTGTTGCTCCACGGCTCCAGCCGTTGGCGTAAACCCTGATCTTATCACGGCAAGGACCTCCTAAGAGGTTATACACAGGTGTGTTAAGGCTCTTTCCGACGATATCCCAAAGGGCTTGTTCAATGCCGCTCAAAGCACAGAAAAGATCAACAGAACCTCTTCTCTCCGCAAAGGTGTCATATACCATCTGCGTAAATCGCTTGATGCAGAAAGGGCTTTTCCCCAAAAGATAAGGGGTGAGTTCGGTAATGTGTTGAGTAATACTTCTCTCTCTGTCCTTCAAAGTGAAAGCCTCACCCCACCCCTCTATCCCATTGTCAGTCTCAACCTTCACCAAGAGCCAATGCTTTTGTATGATCCAATCACTATTGGAAGAAAAGGGATGCACTAAGAAACTCTTTATATTCGTGATCTTCATATGTGTCTCCTTGCGCTGATAAATGATGCTGAAAGCTGCGGACACTGGACAGAAAGTGGAAGATACAAATTTGTAAACCGGAGCTGCGATGCGATCTTTCAGGATAGATATGACTGCCGCTTTTCCGAGTATTAAGTCCAGATTTGATCATAGCCACTTCAAGAAAAAACTTCCCCGAGATACTGCTGAGCCGCTTCTAGGAGTCTTTGTTCTGAATGCTTTCTTGCATTTTTTCTTGCCTCAAGATTCTCCCTTGTTTTGCTAAGGTCTTTTTTTAATTCCTCAATCATGCGTTTTACCTCGCCAGAAGCCGGGCCTCCTGGAAGATTCCTTCTTTCAACGCATGATTCGGGAAGTAATGATTCTCTAATTGCGCTATCATCCAGTTTGATGGTGCGACCAATTGTTTTCACAGCTTCTTCGTTTACTATTTGAGCTGTAATATCTCCCGGTTTCTTTTCCTCACTGATCATTCGATCGACGATCCTGGCTACGATGTGATGTGCTTTCCGGAAGGAAATCCCTTTTTCCTTTACCAAGATGTCCACCAAGTCTGTCATTGCAGAAAAATTTTCTTCAGCAATCTTCCTCATTCGGTCAGTTTTAAACTTCAAGCTCTTTAGAAGACCAGGAAATATCAAGATAACAGATGAAGCCGTTTCCAATGCCTCCCAAACAGGCAATATGACCTCGGTGCTCACATCCCGACTATGAGTAAAGGGGGTACCTTTCAAGGTTGTTAACAGGGATAAAACATTTCCAAATACTCTGCCTGCTCTACCTCGGCAATGTTCAAGGACGAAGGGGTTCTTCTTTTGAGGCATAATACTGCTAATTTCTGCATATTCATCGCCAATCTCAATGAATCCAAATTCATAAGTATTCCAAAGGTAGAGGTCTTCTGCCAAGCGGCTCAGGTCGCAAACCGTCATTGCAAGGCCAGCAGTTATATCAAATGCATAATCCCGGGATGCAACTGCATCCAATGCATTTTCCATAATTTTATTGAATCCCAGAAGATCTGCGGTCCGATGGCGGTCAATGGGGAAAGTGACGCCAGCCAAAGCTCCCGCTCCTAATGGACACATATTAAGAAACACTTGCGCGGTTTCAAGGCGTTGCGTGTCTCGACTTAAGGCATATGCATGTCCCGCAAAATAGTGGGCCAGAGTGATTGGCTGGGCGTGTTGGAGATGGGTATAACCCGGCATTATCGTCTTCACATGACTCTCGGCCAGCTCCAGTTCTACTTGCCTGAGCTCAAGGAGTTCTCCAATGATATCATCCAGCGGTTCTCTCAGTGCCATTCGCTGAGCTGTAGCTAAGAGATCATTGCGGCTTCTTCCGGTGTGTATTTTACCTCCTACATCTTCCCCAATCTGATTAATAATATAACGTTCCAGGTCCAGATAAAATTCCCCGGCAACTCCCGGTTGAACACGTGCTTGATCCCCTTCCTCCAGATCCAGCAGCAGCTTCAGGATTGTCCGCGTATCCTTAGATTCCAGGATTCCTTGTTCCTCCAGCATTATTACATGTGCCATATTTATGTGGTTGAAAGGTCTGAATAAATGTTTTTGACTGGACCACCACAAAGGCAACGTAAGGTGTTCTTGTATATCTTTTGCCAGCCCTTTCTTTAACCTTCCACGAACAAATGTTTCATCTTCCATATCCATTCCCCTTTATTAAGTGTGAAAAGGGGGAAACCTTAAGCCATTCTAATACAGTCATTATCGAAATTTCAGCACAAGATTCAGTGATAAGATACAAAATTATTATTTGTTGAGTTTCAGCGCCCGGATTTAGCACGATTTTTCCTGTAAATGTTCTCTTCTACTTGTAAACAGATAACCTACCCAATCTCCGAGGAGTCTATGATCTTTTGAACGGCCTTTTCGAGTTCTTCCTGGGCGGCAGTCAATTTCTGCCTTCTTTTCTTAAGGCTTTCAATGTCTTTATCAAGGTTTTTCGTCCGATTCTCAAGAGACTCCTTTACAGCTATAGGGGCTACACCGCCCAAACCCTTTCTTGCATTAACACACTCCATTGGGTCGAGAGCTTTTGAAAGGATCTCTGAAGAAAGTTTCACCGGCTTACTGATCACCTCCATGGCTGCTTTATCTAACATCTCAGCATCTATATCATAAGGCTTCATCCCTTTATCAATAGCGTCTCGTATGAGCGAACCAATTATTTTATGAGCTGTTCTGAAGGAAAGGCCTTTTTCTCTCACGAGAGTGTCCGCTAGATCCGTCCCCTGCGTGAAGTATATTCCTGCACGCTCCTTCATTACCTTTTCATTGATGGTTAAGGTCGAGACGATCCCCCGAAGCATCTTGATTGCCCCTATAATGTCGGTTATTATTCTCGAGGGGGCCATTGTCGTATCCGTCCGTTTTCCACTGAGATGCGTCGCCAATCCAAAACTGGTTAACCGAGTGAGTTCTGTTACCCTCATTAACTCAGAGATCGCTCTGTTGGCTAATGAGGGGTATTCCTCAAGAGAATAGGGGTTCTTTTTCTGGGGCATAATATAACTTGTAGAAGCATATTCATCGGCCAGCTCCGCCATCTGGAATTCAAACGTGCACCAGAAGTAGATGTCGTCAGTGAAACGATTGATATCCACGGCGAGCATCGCAAGGGCGGCAAGGGTCTCAATGCCCCTGTCGAATGAGAGCATTGCATACCGTGTGTTTTCAATGGGCGCGTTAAAGCCCAGAAGCGCTGAAAGACGATGTCGATCCGTGGGGTAGCTGGTGCCCCAAGCGCTGCTGTAGCCAGCCGGGCTCATATTCACCCTTTCATACGCGTTTTTGAGCCTGCTGCAGTCCGTTTCCAGGGCTTCGGCGACACATGCAAGGTGGTGCCCTAAGGTGGTGGGTTGAGCGTGCTGCACGTGTGTATAGCCGGGCATTAGAGTCTCGGTATGCTTGTCGGCCAGCTCCAGAATTTGTCTTCGCAAGGTGTGAACCTCCTCTAACATATCCAGTATCTTACCGCGCAGAAGAAGGAGTGCGGAAACATACATTGGCTCCCCTCTTGCCATCCCGGTGAGTATCTTTCCACCCACGGGTTCCCCCAGTTTGCTGATCACAATGGCCTCTATATTGGGCATAAGGTCTTCAATTTCAGGATCAAGCTCAAAATGATCGAGTCCGCATTCTTTCATCCACTGTAGAGTCCGGAGGATGTCGGCTGCTTCCCTCCTGAGGATCACTTTTTTGTCATGGAGTTCCACCATGTGAGCTTCTAAAAACTGCATCATCTCGTTAAAGGTTGGCATGGTAGCATTGAGCCACCGCGAATAGAGGTAATCAACCACTTCCTTGGCGGGCCCCTTCTTCAATCGGGAGTCGTGGGACCCTAAGGAAACTTTATAGGAGTACTTTTTTCCGCTTTCGCTCATCTGGATCCTCCTGCTGCACATAACATATGGGTGTATCAATGATAATGCTACTTCTCTTAAGAATAAAATGATAACAACAGTCCCTGTATATCCTCAATTGCCAGGACGCGGAAAATAACAGGCCACCTGTTGATCATTAGCTACTTCTACAAGTTGAGGCTCATGTTCGAGACACTTTTTCTGGGCATAGGGGCATCGAGGGTGAAAACGGCATCCTACAGGTACATCAAGTGGACTCGGCATTTCCCCTTTCACTTCTATGCGGTTGCGGGCATAGTCAGGATCAGGCACAGGCACGGCAGCCAGTAAAGCACAGGAATAGGGATGTCGAGGGTTAGTGATGATGGATTCAGTGGGGCCTGTTTCCACGATTTTGCCCAAGTACATAATAGCAGTAGTATCACAAATATGCCTAATGAGGGAAAGATCATGGGAAATGTATAGGCCTGCCAACCCCATATCCACTGTAAGCCTCTTCAACAAATTAAGAATCCCTGCTCGTATTGAGACATCCAACATGGAAACGGGCTCATCGGCCACTAGGAATCGTGGTTCTAAAACGAGTGCTCTCGCAATAGCTACACGCTGACGCTGCCCCCCGCTGAGCTCATGAGGGAACATTTCAAAGAAGATCTGTGGCGGACGAAGTTCGGCCTGTTCAAGGGCCCGGATGACCCGAGCTTCCCTTTCATGACGGTCATGTACCTTATGGATTAATAAAGGCTCCGCCACGGCATCAAAAACCGTATAGCGAGGGTTAAGGGATTCGTATGGATCTTGAAAGACCATCTGGGCGTTTTTTCTAAATTCCTGGAGACTGGGGCCCTTAAAATCGCAAATTCGATTTCCTTTATAATAAATTTCGCCCTCTGTAGGAACAATCATGCGGAGAACCAGCATAGCAGTGGTGGTCTTACCGCAGCCGCTTTCTCCGGCCAGTCCAATAACTTTGCCTTCTTGTATAGTGAAAGAGACCCCATCCACGGCCTTGATATATAGCGGCCGGGTACTTATCAAAGATTTAAATAAACCCATTTGGACGGGGAAGTACTTTTTGATATTTCGCGTATCAAGCACGATGTTGTCGCGCATGACTTCGCCCCCAGGATACTTTATGATTGCTTTTCTCTCCAAATTTCTGGCCGCTTAGCAAGATCACGCATTTCTTCGATCCGGTGGGTCTCTGGACATGCGGTGAAATGATCCTCACCTATCTTCACCATGGGAAAAGACTCGCGTTCACACCGTTCTTTAGAAAAGGGGCATCGGTCCCAGAATCGGCAGCCCTCTGGAGGGTGAAGCAGATTTGGGGGAAAACCGCCGATGGATATCAATTCCCGCTTCTTTCCCACAACACTGGGAAAAGCTTTAAGAAGCCCCAACGTATAAGGATTATATGGGTTTTTGAAGACTTGGTGCACATCGCCGTACTCCATGATTTTTCCGGCATACATAACGGCCACCCGTGAGCATGTCTCAGCCACCACTGAGATGTCATGAGTGATAACAATCATAGCCATATTGAGCTTATGCTGAAGCTCATTAAGTTGTATTAGGATTTTATCCTGGACCAGCACATCGAGTGCTGTGGTGGGCTCATCGGCGATGATCAGCGAAGGAGCTAAAGCCAGTGCCATGGCAATGATCACCCTTTGTTTCATTCCCCCACTGAATTGGTGGGGATAGTCATTGATCCGGTGGATATCCAGGCCAACAACATCGAAAAGTTCGCGAACTCTCATCACGGCTTCCCTGGTGCTGATTGACCGATGAGCTTTTATGGCCTCCGCGATCTGATCCCCCACCCGATGGACTGGGTCGAGGGAATTCATGGCACTCTGGGTGATCATCGAAATCTCTTGCCATCGGAGATGGCGCATCTCTTTCGGACTCATCGGAACGATATCCCGCCCTTGAAAGAGGATTCGGCCGCTCACTATTTCACCGTTAGCAGGCAAGATCTTCATAACAGCTTTTGCGGCTGTCGTTTTGCCGCAGCCGGATTCCCCAACTAGACCGAGATTCTCCCCTTTTTCCATGCTAAAAGAGATGTCATCCACTGCACGGATGAAACCTTCTCTGGTCTTATATTGAATAACCAGGTTTTCTACCCGAAGGAGCTCGGAGTTCATCGTTCTCGAAGTTGCGGATTGACCACCATTTCATAAGCCCTTCCTATGAAGAAAGCGGACATGACAAGCAGCATAATACACACACCCGGTGGAATGATCCACCAGTAGGGGCTGGTTACCCCCATGGTTAAGAAAGCGTAAAAAAGTATCTGCCCCCAGCTAATGGTATTCGGATCCCCCAGCCCCAGGAAACTAATGCTGGCCTCAGCGGCTACGGCCCATGCAATGGCAAACGAAGCATAAAGGAAGGCCATAGGCAGGATGTTCGGAGCAATGTGCTTGTACATGACCCTGAAATCGCTGGCCCCGGCCACTTTCACAGCCAGGACAAACGGTCGCTCCCTGAGCGAGAGCACTTGAGATCGGATTACTCTGGAGGTTGATCGCCATAAAATTACCACAATGGCAATAATAATACTGGATACTCCTTTGCCAATGATGGAAATTAAGACAATGGCAAACGGCAAAAATGGAATGCCGTAAACGATATCGGTCAACCGCATGAGGATGTTATCTATGTTCCCTTTGTAATACCCGCAAACAAGACCGATGTTGGTTCCCACCACTACCACCATCAATGCTGAAATGAACCCCACGATCACAACTTGTCGGGCTCCAAGAATAACCTGGCTTAGCACATCCCGGCCGTAGTAAGTGGTTCCCATCGGATGGCGCCAGGAGGGGGGCTGCAGCCTTTCGAGGCTGCCGTCTGTGGTACGGCATTTTTCATAGGCACCGTAAGGCGCGATGAAGGGCCCAAACAGCGCCAATAGAATGAAGAAAAAGAGTAAGATCATTCCTATGCGCCCAAGAGCGTCCTCCCAAACTATCCGTATTTGGTCGCAGACGGCTTTAAAATAAGGTTGAGCGTGAGCCAAGCGGCCAGTTTTGGGCTCACCTGAGGGATCTCTTTTCCGATATTCCCTGTTTAGAGGGAGCATGTTGTTTTTATTCCTCTCCGTATTTGATGCGGGGATCAAGATAACAGTAGAAGACATCTGCCAGAAAGTTCATGGTTATCACTGTAGCTCCCAGAAAGAGAAAAGCCCCCTGCGCCATGGGATAGTCGTTGGAGTTAACGGCATCTACGATCTCTTTGCCCATCCCGGGCCAAGAGAAAATAGTTTCTAAGAGCACCTGTCCCCCGATGGAGTAACCTATCATCAGGCTAATTAAGGTGACCACGGGCAGCAGGGCGTTTCTGGCAGCGTGATGATACATTACCCTGAAAGGATGAAGACCTTTGGCAATTGCCAATTCAACAAAGTCGGCGTGAAGGACTTCCAGCATGCTGTTACGCATTACTAACAAAGGGCTTGCCAGGTAATACAACGTCAGAGTGGAAAGAGGTAAGATCAAATGTTTCAGGAAGTCCATATTAAAGTACTGGTCCCATATGGTAAATGCTCCAAGGCCGGGAGTATGCATACGCCCCACCGGAAACCAACCTAACTTGTATCCAAACAGCAAAAGAATGAGCATACCGCTCCAAAAAATGGGTGTGGATCGGAAGGCCAATGAGAAAATAATAAATCCTGAATCTAACTTCGATCCCCTTCGCCACGCCATTGCAGCGCCCCCGAGTATACCTATGATCAGGCACAGTGTCATGCCAAGGCCCATAAGGATCAGGGTATTGAGTATCTTGCCTTTTATAATCTTTATGACAGGCGCTCTATAAATAAATGATATCCCCAGGTCTCCTTTCATTAGGTATTTAAAATAAACGTAATATTGGATGTGAAGAGGTTTATCAAGGCCAAACTGTGCTCTGAGGGCTTCTTGGGACTCGGGCCTGAGGATGGGGCTGATCACAAGGGCTGTAGGGTCGCCCGGGAGCATACGAAAAAGGAAAAAACAAAGCGTGACAAATACATACATGGTGAGAATCATGTATAAGATTCTGGTAATAAGGAACTTTCTCATGATCTAAATTCTCTTCACGCAATAAATACGTTTTGGTTGTTTTCAGCAGGCTTAGTTTTAATTTAAATTGCACCTTGTATTTCTTCTTTTTCCAAGCTCATGCTCGATATTGAGAAGAACTTTTGGCGCCTCCTCGATCATGCGTTCTACGGTTCATGGGGCCGGGTCTCCTATCAGATCCTTTTTTCCATCAATTTGCACTATGTGATTGAGGTGTCTGATTCTGCAGATGTACGAAGGGAGCGAGGTCAGTTGAACCCTCGCCCCCTTTAATTCCACTTAAAATCTCTCATCTTTTCACAGGGAATATATCAATCGTGCGTTTGTCGTTCTCGGGTGCAGGATAGTAGAGATAACCGTTATCGTCCCACTCATAACCTGCCTTCTTAAGTGTTTCTCGGGCCTTGACTGGGTCTTCAGGGAACGCCGGAATATTCGGGTTGTTCCAGAACTTGTTGGGTGGACAGATCATGGTGCCTGTCAATACCCCCTTCCCCTCAAAGATGGTCTCAAGGATATCCCGGTGAGGAATAGTCATGCTAAGGGCTCGGCGAAAGATCATATCATTGAAGGGGGGCTTCCGGCAGTTATAATGCAGACAGTAAAACCCAAAGTTGGCAGATGGCGGGAACTCAGCAAAACCGGTCTTTTCCAGCCTTCTCACGTGCAGGGGGCGCAGATAGAACCCGGTCACATCGAGCTCCCCTTTCTCGAATCCTCCCACCATGGCATCTTTGCTCCCGTATATCACCCACATGAAACCATCGGCCTTCGGTGGATGAAAATGTTCCCGAAAAGCGTCAAACTTCACCATCTCTCCCTTCTTCCAATACCCCCATTTAAACGGGCCGCTACCGATAGGATGAGGATTCTCATAAAAGTTGGGATCTTTGATCCCCTCGCGCTCGGTCAGATCCGCCCAGATGTGCTTTGGGATCAGATAGACTTGGGCGAGGGTGTTAAGGATGAACGGAGCGAAAGGCTCCTTAAGGTGGAAGCGGACATGTCTGGAGTCTAAAATTTCCACGGTATCGAGAGGTTCTAAGAATGATAAGTAATAGGCTGCCTTCCATTTTCTCAAATAATCAAAAGAGAACTTCACATCCTCTACGGTCACCGGCTTTCCGTCGTGCCATTTCATACCATCTCTAAGGGTGATATCCACTGTAACGTCATCGACAATCTTGTACGACTCGGCTGCCCAGGGCTTCGGCTTACCGTCCCATCCTGGAAGTATAAGTTTGTCATAGATGTGCCCCATGACATAGTGCCCCTCCAGTGTGGTAAGGGTCAGTGGATTTGTCACCTTCAGGTCTGTCGGATACCCTTGCCTTAAATATTTTTGACCAGTAATAGGTGTGAAGGAAATATCGGACCAAAAGTTAGTAATGGGATTCCCAACTGAAAGAATGGGATCCTTAAATGTTTTATTGTTGTAACAAAAGAAGAGATCTTCATTAATGAGCACATTATGGGGTTGATGCTCGAAATAAATCTCTTGCGCTTTCCAGACCAGCTCCCTGCGCTTATCTATATCCATCTCCTTGCGCTGGGCTTCGGCAACCTTGTCGTATTCGGGGTTTTGAAAGCCTGTGATATTCCAGCCTGTCTCCCCGGCATTGGAGGAGTGTAAAGCATGATATACAAATATGTCAGGATCTACTCTTACAGGCTTGGCCCCCCAGTGGATCATAAATGTATCGAAACGCTTTGATCGAAAGGTTCTCTGGACTCCCGTCTTGTAATCGAGGGCTTCCAAATGAGCGTTTACACCCAGTTTCTTCCATGCCTCCACAATGACGCGCCCCATCTCATACCGGACGAGATCATATGCCGCCGTGGTAGTCAGCACCCCGACCTTGGGGACGAGCCGTTCTTTTGGCAGGCTTTTAGCTGCAACTGGCCAAATTGAAACTGCCATAAGGAAAAACGTGGAGATACTCACAGTAAATATAAACCGTAAAAACTTCATAATTTTCCCTCCTATCTCTTTTTGCCTCATTCTTAGGTAAATAAACATGGCATCAGTTATTATGTTTCAAACTCACCTCCTCTTCTCCTTATACAACACTCTAAACGGAAATAGTAACTAATTAACTTTCATATCCCTCGATCAGCAATTGTTTAATCTCATCTATACTCTTTCCTTTTAATCCCATTCTTTCCACCGTCATCCCCGTGCGCCAATAATCAGTTCCGGCTAGTACAGATGCAGCATTAATAAGTGCCTTCGTAGAAGGAGTCTCAACGTTCAGCATATCCCCCAATGAGGAAATAGGAACCAGACCCATAGGGACGTCCTCATAAAAATACCTGTAATTGATAGTCTTAGGGGCTTTGCTAACCTGGTAGGCCTGGTTTTTCTGTATGGTTTCATAAAGGTCTTCTGCGTCAACGCCGTAGAATTTTTTGATTATCTCCTTCGTGCTAATTGCCTTTACTCCCAGGATGTTGGCCACTGCAAACCTTTCTTCGTCCAACTTTTCAATATACTTGCAAATACGCGGGGTAGCACCGACAGGGTAAAATGTCCAATCTTCTTCCCGGTCCACACGTCCAAAATTAAAAATGGTTATGGGTGTATGAACCATGGGATTGACGTTATTAAAACCGGTTTCAAGCGCATTCTCCGCAGGCACGAGTTGTGGATATATATCTTTCAATTTTTGAATTATTCTATTAGTGTTCTTGGAAGGAAAAGCCGCTATAGCAAGTTTATTTTTGTTTCCGTGGATTCTGGGATACCCGATATCTTTTGCTCTGCATGCATATATTAGTGATTCGGTTTCTGAAATAATCAGTCTCTCACAATCTACACCATTCTCTCTTAATATCCGTGAGAATTCAAGCGAACCTCCCAGGTAACCGGGCATCAACACGAACAATTGGCCATCTTTCGCGTGGGGTGAGCAATTCTTGGCAACATCTTTATAGGCAGAAGCCGTTGTGACCACAATGATGATGTCTACCTCGCTTAACGATTCCTCAATATCATCGGAAATAGTTTTAAGTTTGCCAAAACCTTCAAACGCGCCTGTAAAATTAATCCCTCCTAGCTCTTTAAGGGTTTTTATTTTTACCTTATCGATATCAAATAGATTTACATCGTATCCTTGATGAGCTAAAACTCCTGCAATTGATTGTCCTCCATTCCCAGCACCAATGATTGCAAACCTTGGTTTTCCCATCTTTTCCTCCTAATAAAGTGTAATTAGCCATCAAAAAACCCCGATTAGAACTTCAAATGAGGACGAAGATAATCTCATTAAAACCATCTCTTAACGACGAACTACTGATAAAATAATTCACTTTATTTCCAGTAATAACAGGGGCTAAGCATAGCAACTGTATGTAAGTATTCCTTTAATTATATTTATGTTATGTAATTAATCGCACACGATGTTCACAATGGCTTGTTAAATCGCCTGAAGTAATTGTCCGCAACCTGATACATGAAAAAGTATAATTCTAACGAAGTACTATTTCAGAAACTCACAAATCTGTCTAATATCTTCTATTTTATCTATATCAACCAAAAAGGTAATCAATTTTTCTATTCTTGCTTTGGAGAATTCTTTATGAGCAAAAGAAACACAATCACAAAATTTGCTCAGACATTCCTCGATCGTCAAAGGATCTTCTGGATATCCTTTGACAACCCGAGCTTTTTCTATGAACTCCTGACCGTTTTTACATCTGATCCGAACAATGGCAAGCCGAGAATAATGATCATCCTTGCTTAAGTGGGGATCTGAAAACACTTTGACCTTGGCAGCAAGTTCATGAATGGGGGTGTTCTTTATCACGAAAGTCTCTTGAAAATCTTTTATGCCAACAGTTTTATTGGTAATCGCGGTTGCTACGGTATAGGGAATGCTGAATTGTGCATCCACTTGTGGGTTATCGCTGAGTCGGAATGGACTGCCGACCAAATCGCCATGCAAAGGTGAAACTGTAACTTCAACTTTCTCGATGTCAGTAGGTTCAATATTTTCTCGATTAACAATACGAAGAGTTGCATCAATGGAGGTATGGGCGCTGCCACAGCAGGGATATATTTTACATGCCAAGTTGGTAATTTCAAATCTTTTTCCAAGATCTTCGGTTATTTCTTGTATTTCAATTTGACCTTCCGAATATAGTTCCGGCAAGCCATATTTACCGGTAATGATGTTCTTAGCCCCGGTAATGCCTTTTTTTGCGAATAGAGCCGAGTATATTCCCTGCATAGCAGCAAACGCTGGTTGCATCCTCTTGGTAAGAGCTCCGTCTAATAACGCCTGCCTGTTCCCCGAGGCTTGACTGTAAGCAATGCCAAAAGCGTTACTTATTTGTTCAGTCTCTAAATCAAGAATTTTTGCCACAGCAGCTACTGATCCAAATACCCCGCATATTGATGCTGGCAACCATCCGTTATGCATTTTGCTTTTGAGCGCCAAGGAAAGTCTGGCTACAATATCAACCCCTACTGCAACAGCCGTTATAAATTTTTTCCCGGATACATTTCCTACAGACTCAGCAACAGCAAGTGCGGCTGGGATAACTGGAGCAGTTGTATGGGCCCCGGATCTATTATGGTTATCATCATAATCTAGCGCATGGGCAAAAGTACTATTAGCAAAAGCTGCGTGAATAGAAGG
This sequence comes from uncultured Thermodesulfobacteriota bacterium, assembly GCA_964611635.1. Taxonomy (GTDB): domain Bacteria; phylum Desulfobacterota; class JAFDED01; order JAFDED01; family JAFDED01; genus JAFDED01. The sequence continues at coordinate 841 of CAZTAS010000115.1, read as the reverse complement.
CAATTTATCGCCATAAACCATTACAGTACTTTCTGGTTTTCCTTGCCACGCCTTTAGCTGTTCAACCACCGCATTGCAGCCTGGTGCTGATGATCCAGCAATAGCCACACCAAGCAAGTCGATTATAAAGAGCTTGCTGAAATCTTTCACTTCTTCGGGAAGCATTTCAAACTTCGATTCTTTAACATAATTTGTTATTATATCCATTGGTTCCATATTGAATTTGGCCCAATTTATAAAAATTATTAATTATATGAATATAAAAAAGAAATCCTTAGTGATTGATTTTATCAGGAATTGACTCCATCCGAGCATATCCATCATGAGAGCGGTGAATATTATAAATTTTAGCGATGATATACTCAACTTTCTGATAACCATGTGTTTTGCGCTTGATTAGCTTTATTGCGTTATTGATTTTGCTATTGATCCCTTCGAAGACACCTGTGGAAATGCGATGGTCAAAGTAATTAATTGGAATGATTTAGTTTCCACTCTATGACAGAAAAAAAAGTTTGTCAAGCAAAAAGTTGTCAGCCCATGAAAAGCGGAACACACATAGTATCCCTCTGTCCAGGACAAAAATCACGGGCGATGCTGAGAAGTGGAAGGCACGGTGGAGAAGAAGGATTTGCAGAACATTAAGATTCTGACTGACCTCTGGAGGCGAAGTAGAGTGCGACCTCAAGTTCCTCTTACGCATCATTCCCCAGTCGGTCGAAGATGTTGACAAGCCGCCTTTAATGGATGTTACGTATAGCTTACCAATATCCGGACTTTCCAAAACCTGGGTTTCCGGCATGTAGGTATATGAGTAGGAAAAACAAGAGTTTTCTTGGAT
>CAZTAS010000114.1:0-19762 GCA_964611635.1 uncultured Thermodesulfobacteriota bacterium | reverse complement strand
GAGGGGATCGTTGCTTTCGGGCCACGGGGCGAACATGGTTTTGGCTACGATCCGCTTTTTTACAGCCCCGAACTGGCCTGCACCTTCGCCCAGGCCCCTCCACCAGTCAAAAACCTGGTGAGCCACCGTGCAAGGGCGCTCCAAAAGCTAAAGCGGCTCCTCCTCAGCACCAACAAGCTTTGGAGTCCTTAAATTAATCCGAATTAATGATGGCATTAAATGAATTTAGGGCTCAACGCAGCGGGACCAGCGGGCTGGCTTTAGGGCCATAAGAAGAAAAATTCTTGTCTTTATGGAGAAGTGATGATAATTTTAAATAAAGTCGGGACGTAGCGCAGTCGGGCTAGCGCGCGTGCCTTGGGAGCACGAGGTCGGCGGTTCAAATCCGCCCGTCCCGACCAGTGATTTTTAAATGGTATCGGCCGTGGGCCCGCTTGTTTTGCCTCTGCAAATTTTCCATTCTTTCACTGCAAAAAGGAATTTCTTATTTCAACTATGCGAGTCCAACGTGCTTAAGGCATCTAAAAGGCTTTTAGGCAGTCTTGATTCCTTCTATTACGTCTTGCTGAATTGAAGTCATCTTAACGCGGTTGGAAAATGATTTTCAATTCCCGATGGGGATAACCTTCCAAAGCCTTAATCAGCTCTTTTCCGGACGGAATTAATGCGAGTTTCTTGAATCTTGTTGATAATAGTAATTTATTGATAAATTCAGCGAGCAGATATCTTGAAAGAATTCAAAAATTAAGGAGAATATCATGAGTTGTGCTAGAGGTTTATTATGCGAGAGTTGTGGTGCTGAAACGCCGGAATCTCAATTTAATCTTAAGTGTGCATCATGCGGAGGCTCTTTGGAGGTAACATACGATCTGGGTGAAATGCAAAAAAGACTTACCACAAAAGCTTCTGAGGGGAGGTCCCTATCAATTCTCAAAAAGTGGATGGATGTATTGCCCATAACTAATCCAGACTTTATCGATAAGGTTTACCTGGGAGAGGATGAAACACCCCTTATAAATTCAGCAGAGCTTGGTAATCGGTTAGGGGTTGAAAATTTATATTTGAAAATGGAATTTATGGGTCCAACCCTATCTTTAAAAGACCGGGGGACATCGCTCTGTGCTTTGAAAGCGTTGGAATTGGGATATGACACCCTTTGCATCCCGTCATCGGGAAACAATGCCGCCTCTGTTGCTGCTTATGCGGCAAAGGCTGGTCTGCGGGCTGTGGTGTTCATTCAGAAAGACGTTTCTCCTGCAAAGCTGTTCAAGATTATTGCATACGGCGCAAAGGTTGTCCGTGTTGATGGAGATATGAGCCTGGCGAGCAAAGTGTGCTCAGAAATGCTTGCCAGCCACCGTTGGTTTCACTGTGGGGGGGCAAATCCCTATCGCTTCACGGCAAAACGCACTGTCGCATATGAGATCATGCAGCAGTTGGGAGGGGTTGTTCCCGATGCCGTTATTTTTCCGGTAGGGGGAGCCACGGGAATGGCGTCCTCTTATGCAGGATTTTTAGAGATGTTGAAGATGGGAATGATTCCTAAGTTGCCCAGAATGATAGGCGTTCAATTGGAAGCTTGCGATCCGGTGGCCCGCGCGTTTAATGAAGGTACTGAGGAGATAAGGCCAGTGACAAAAAAAACTTCGATTTCGGATGCTCTCATGAACAATAGCCCATCCCATGGAATAAAAGCGCTAAAAGCTGTCCGTGAGACAAATGGGATGTTTGTATCAGTATCTGATGAAGAATTTGTTAGTACCATTCGGCTCTTAGCCTCTAAAGAAGGACTTTTCGTTGAGCCGGCTGGTGCGGTTTCTATTGCTGGAATAAGTAAACTCCTGGCACAAAGACGGATCCAGAATCTCAAAACCATTGTATGCATGCTTACAGGGCATGGCTTGAATTCTCCCCAGGCTGCCTTCGATTCTAATGCTATCCCTGAGGTGATAGAGCCTGAGGTCTCCGCGGTTGAAAGTTATCTTAATCATTAATCAGGGATTATTTGCCTGAGACTGTTCGTTTGTTGGTGATTCAGTCGGGAACTCTGCATACCAAAACGGCAAAAAGGTTAAATTTATCTTTATAGATGTTAAATTTCACAGGTGAATTTGCTTGATAAATCGCGGCGTGAATAGGTAGCTCTGATTCACATAATTTACACACTTTCATGGTAATAGCGGAAACAAAAACAAGGTAATAAATAATGAGAACAGAGCGACCTATATTCTTCACTCTTTTTGCGGTGATACTTGCACTCGTAGCCTACCCCTTAGGTGCTCTCTTTTTTGGGAGCTTCCAATCAAAAGGTGGTGGGCTGACTCTCGACCACTGGCGTGCGGCATCTGAGACGCCCTTGCTATGGATTTCTCTTCGGAACACTGTACTTACATCTACGGGAGCGACACTTCTTGCCCTCATTATTGGGGTTTCTTTAGTCATGATTAAGCGCATATCTAAGGCACTAAGGAGAAAATGATATAAATTTCCAATCAATTCCAGTAAAATGTGTGAATAAATAGGGTAAAAAAATTATGGGGCTATGCACTTGACTTAGGTATATACCATATATTGGGTTCTAAAGCTGCAAAGGTTTTTTCGTATCTTTGAATATGGTTCCCGCTGTTACAGAGGTCTGAAAATGACATTGCTTGCACTCGTTCAGCCCTCGTCCGATTTGCCAAGCCTCATGATGCCGACAGCGGAGACAACGGAACCCATCAGGCCGCCGAAGCCGATAAATGTATTCTCGGCAGGCCTGTTCTGTGTTAAACCTTTGCTCAAACTCCATCAGCGTTCGCGGGTAATCCTCCATACCCGCCGATACTATATCTTGGGGCTACATGAGTCAAGTGCATAGCCCCAAAAAATTATTACGGGAGTGTAGGTCGCCAGACACATGCCATTTGGCATGGGGCTGAGAGTATCTATATAAATAAAGACACTAAAATACTAGAAAAGGAGGTATTATTATGAAAGCGAGAAACTTATGGTTTTTTGCCCTGATTAGTGCTTTTCTGTTGTCATTCACACCATTTTCTTCTATAGCGGAGGCAGGCGGTTACCCCGAGAGGCCGATCACCCTGATGACAGCGTTTAACCCTGGCGGCGGTAGCGATGTGAGTCACCGCATTATTGAGAAATATGCCAAGGACTTAATCCCCCAGCCCTTTGTAATTATTTACAAGCCAGGAGCTGGCGGTGAGTTCGGATGGACAGAGTTGGCGAATGCAAAACCGGACGGATATTATATCGGTGGTATAGACCTTCCCCACATCGTATTACAGCCAATGGTTCGCAAGAAAGGACAACCTGGCTATCAGACAGAAGATCTTTTACCTATTTGTGGCCTTGTGAGAGACCCAAACGTGGTCATCGTACACCAGGACAGCAAATGGAAAACTTTGAAGGAGTTTATGGACCATGTTCGGGCAAATCCGGGGAAAGTAACCGCAGCGACAGTCGGCAAGTTCACTGGAGACCATATATTTCTAATGCAATTCGAGTTTGCCACGGGACTTAAATTCGCCCAGGTTCCTTACCCCGGTGGGGGCAAGGCTATCCCTGCCTTGATGGGCAAACAGGTAGACTGTTATTTCGGTTCCTTCAATTCCTACTTCAGAATGGAAAACGCGAGAGCCTTGGGCGTAGCAGCACCTGAACGGTACGATTTGGATCCAAACATACCAACTCTGAAGGAGCAAGGAGTCGATGTGATAACTATAAAGCGTCGTGGCCTGGCAGCCCCTCCGAACACCCCGATTGAGATTATCAAGTACCTCGAGGAGCGCTTGAGGAAAATGGCTGAATTACCCGGATACCAGGACGCGGTAAAAAAAGTGGGACTTTCGCCCTCATTCCTTTCTTCTGAGGAATTTGCTGAATATATCCGGGGTGAGAAAGTTAAGGCGAAGGAAATCTTAACAAAAATTGGGTTTTTCAAAAAGTAATTCATTTTAGTAATGGGAGCCTTCCAGATTGGATGGCTCCCATTACTTTAATAAAGCAGCCCTATCATCAATTGAAAGAGGGTAAAAGTGCAGTTTGATCCGTGGTTTACATTAACTTACCTTTCCAATCCCTTCAATTTGCTGCTCATGGCTTTAGGCGCATCCTTTGGTATTACCATGGGGGCGACTCCGGGCTTGACAGGTACTCTCGGCATCGCCTTATTATTGCCCTTTACCTTTGGTCTTGATCCTACCCTGGCGTTACTGATGCTGGGATCTGTCTATTGCGGATCAGAATACGGCGGCTCAATCCCCGCCATCTTAATCAATACTCCCGGAACCGCGGCCGCCTTATGTACCACGTTTGACGGCTATAAAATGACACAAAAGGGGATGGCCCAGGAAGCTTTAAACACTGCTCTCATCGTTTCTGTGTTTGGGGGCTTCTTCGGGGTTTTTGCTCTTATATTTTTATCCATTCCGCTGGCACATATTTCCTTGAAGTTCGGCGCTCCGGAACAGTTCTGGCTTTCTGTTTTTGCTCTCACGGTCATTGCCGGTCTATCTTCGGGCAATGTCCTCAAAGGAATCATCGGAGGGCTATTTGGACTGCTTCTGAGCACTATTGGTATGGATCCGGTAACGGGGTACCCGCGTTTTACCTTCGGGACTCTTCAGTTGGTGGGAGGGGTCAATATGATCCCCACACTCATAGGACTTTTTGCAATCCCCCAGGCATTGTTACTTCTGGGCAAAGGGGGAGAAGGGCAGGTAGGTATATTCAGACCCAGAGGCGGCTTGTTGTTCAAGGCGTTTAAAGAAGTTTTAAAAAGGGCTCGCGTGGCTATACAGTCGAGCATTGTCGGTGTTATCATTGGTATTATGCCCGGAGCAGGAGGAAACATAGCGACGTTTATCGCGTACAATGAGGCGAAGCGTTTTTCGAAAAAGCCGGAGGAGTATGGAACAGGCATCTACGAAGGAGTAATCGCCCCCGAAGCTTGTAATAACGCCGTGGTTGGCGGAGCCCAAATTCCACTGCTTACCCTGGGTATCCCGGGAAGCGCTCCTGCTGCTGTCTTATTAGGTGGCCTTCTGATACACGGGCTTCGACCTGGCTTCAAACTGTTCTCCCAGCATGGTAACATTGCTTTTACATATATGATTGGCCTGTTCGTTTCAAACCTTATAATTCTGCTTTTAGGATCTGTGTTTGTCAGGCTGTTTGTCCGCGTGTTGCAGGTTCCAAAAAAATTCCTTGTGGCAGCAATCCTGAGTCTTGCTCTTGTCGGATCATATTCCATCCGAAATGCTTCGATTGACGTTATTTCGATGATGATGGCGGGAATTATTGGATTCTTTTTGATCCGCTTCGGGTTTGGTGTGGCTCCAACTGCTCTGGGCCTCATTCTAGGAGAAATGACCGAGGAGGGATTCAAGCTCAGCTTAATCATTGGAGCGGCAAAAGGATCGGTGTGGTCTTATTTTTTCTCCCGCCCTCCAAGCATGATACTCATTGCTTTGACAATTGTTTCTCTTGCTTATTCCTTCTACCTGGAAACCAAGCAAAAGAAGAAGATCAGCGCTCCCTCAGAGGAGAGGTAATAAAATGAGTACCAGAAGCATTAATATTCTGACCGCAATTTGTATATCAATGCTCAGCATTATTCTCCTGGGTCAGCTAAAAGGCATTCCAAGGGAAGGAACAATATTCCCAAAGTTCCTTCTCTACGCACTTATCGCGTGTTCTGCTCTAATGGTTATACGATCCCTGCTTCCAGGATTCAAGAGGGAGGAGGTCATCATTTTTAAAGATATTCCATACTCCCTTTGGCTTGTCGTGGTGGGAATCTTTGTGATTTATGTTATTGGAGTGTTCCACATTGGATTCTTTGTCTCCACCTTCCTGGCATCATTGAGTGTTACATCAGTAATGTCCAGATCTCAGTGGAAACGGGCTTTAATGGCAAATATAGTGTTCGCTGTGGGTATTAATATTTTTTTCTACCTCATTTTTCGCAATTTGCTGCACGTTCCTTTCCCAAGAGGATTTCTGATGTAGATGTTACTTTGTCAAACCGAGAAATAGAGTTTGGACATAAAAAAGCTTCAACTCAATATAAGCGGGACTTCTTGCTCTGTTTCCCAGGAATAAAAAAGTAAAATGAAATGATCAGTCATCTTACTCACAGATAATGCAGTAGAAAGTCCGATAATCAAATCATCCCTTTAATATAAAATAATACGTCAAGTATTTTTTTGACACAATTTAACTTTAAAAATGAGTTAAAGCCCGAGCTATACATGAGAGATCGGGATCTCTTCAGCCAGTCTCTTGACCTGGTGTTTATTTTTCAACTGTCCAAAATGAGCTTGAACTTTTGAGGTAACTCGTGTGATTGGATTTTCTTGACTTCTCAGAAAAATTATAGTAGATATCAACCTACTAACTTTTCTCCCCTGCAGGGGAAAATGTTCATGAAAGCAGACTTTGTTATGTAAGCAATGTTGTTTTTAGTAACTGGTTCAGAGGAAAATTCCTGGTTGAAACCGGGGAAAGGAGGCATCCATGCCGAAGAAGAAGCTGAACGACATGCTCAATGAGGCCATTGCACGCGAGATTGCCGTATCCATCCAGTATATGTGGCATCACGTCATGGCCAAAGGGATCAACGCCCCTCCTGTCCAAGACATTTTCAAAGAGATCGCCATCGTGGAGATGAAGCACGCTGAGGAGATCGCAGAGCGCCTGGATTATCTGGGCGGGGTCCCCACCACAAAGCCCGAGCCCATCGCCGTGGGCGGTACCCTGGAGGAGATGATCACCGCTAACAAGAAGGCAGAGGAAGATGCCATAAAATTCTACAAGCAGATCGTGAAAGCGGCCCGTGAGGCGGAGGATCACACAACGCGGCGGCTATTTGAAAAGATCCTGGCTGAGGAAGAGGAGCATCACAACGAGTTTGCAGGGCTCCTGGAGTAACCCTCCTTCCGCCGTACTTATTAATGCCCATTGCGCCCGGTAGGTAGACCTATCGGGCATATTTTTTTCTCTCCCTGAAGTGCAAATACCAAAATTACACTTAAGCAAGATCCGGGCTAGAGATAACCACGCCATAAATCATCGAGAGTTGGCTCACCGGGCCTTGACCTTATAATGGGATTAGATAGCTGGGAGGTGAGTTTTCACTGCAACCAGATTGAGACGGCGACTTGATTAAGAGCAATTCTTTTCCATCAACCGCTCCAGCTCTTCTAGGAACCTATCGAATGGGTCCTTTCTAGGTGATGACATGACAAACCGGGTCCTTTTAACGAAATCTAGAGCGCCCGCATACTCCGGGAACCTGGTGGAAAGCTCCCGGAAGCGCTGAGCGCCTGGGCGATAGAGGCTCCGGTCCCATTCCCATACTCGGTGATAGGACGTCCGGCCTTCCTTCATGTATAGGTCGGTGATGCCGATGTGCTCCAGATACTCACGAAAGATGCCAAGCATGAAAAGGGCATAGTCCCCGATGTGCTGGCGCATCTCCCGCTCCCGGACGATGCTATATGAGGTGTCCTCCTGCGCGGCCTGGATTTCCATCAACATCTCCGCGATGAGTTCCAATCGCTCGCCCCGAGCGCTACGAATTTTATATAAGTTGTCCGTTCTTGCAAATTGAGTGAGAACCTCGGCAACGTATTGGATCATAACTATGTCCCGGATTCCTAGGCTTGGAAAACTGGATCGCAACGTTCGGGTAAAAAATTCTTTCAATTGCGCCTGGCGTTGCATTGTCTCATCTCCGGCATTAATGTTAACATTCATGAGAGGGTGCTTTCTCTTGCCATAAGCACCCGCAAAATTATAGTATTCGCAGACAATTCCCAGAAACATTTTCCGGGGTAATAATTACGGTTAAATGATATCAAATTGCTAAGGGTTTTTCCAGAGATTTCGGCCGTTACATGTCTAATGTAAGTTAAAAAGAGAATTGTTTTTCTTCTTTGATGAGCATTATCAGTATCTTTTGCATTTTTTGCTTGAAAAATAATTCTTATATGGCCATAATTAAATTTAGATATGGATCGGGATGCTTACATTCTTAAGGCCAGGATTGCCAAGGCCCTGGCCCATGAAAGCCGCTTGATGATGATCGATGCACTTCGAGAAAAGGAGATATGCGTCTGCGATCTTGTCGAGCTGGTGGGATCCGATCGGTCCACCGTATCCAAGCATTTGGCAATCCTAAAGAACGCAGGCATTGTGAAGGACAGAAGGGAAGGGAACAAGATATATTATTCCCTCAAGACCCCCTGCGTGCTGAGTTTTTTCCAATGTGCCATGGAGGTGATCCGATCCTCCATCCGCGATCAGGTCTCGGCTCTGTAATTTTATAATTATTAAAGTTTAAATTGAGCTATTATAATATTTTTGCTTGAAAATGCTTGAATTATTTCTCCAAAGTTGTCAAACTCTTACCGCCGTCACACAGATGTGGTGAGAAAGGAGAGGTGAGGGGATATTCGCACCTCTGGAGCAAAATATATACGTGGTTAGATACTCCCTTGATCTATTTGCGAAAGGCTTGACAATTAAATAGTATATTGCTATATTCCCATATAACAAAATATCATAAATTTTGAACGATACAAAATACAGGCGAGGGTGCCCAAAGCCTTTTCCCATGAAAGTCGCCTGATGATTCTGGATCCCTTGAAGGAGAGGGATTTGTGCGTCTGTGAGATGACGGATCTGCTGGGCGCTGACCCCTCCACCGTCTCGAGGCACCTCTCCATTCTGAAAGAGGTGGACATTGTGGAGGACCGCAAGGAGGGCAACAAGGTGTTCTATCATCTGAAAACTCCCGGTCTGTTTTCGTTTTTTGCCTATGCACAGGATGTAATACGAAACAGGTTGAAAAATTTTTTATAATTATATATGGCCAATTGACCATTAATGCAATATTACTTTATAACTTGCAAGGTAAAAAATTTTATGAGCCTGTTACATTGGTTCAAGAATACTGATGCCTGATAGGAATTCCGAATTTCAATTGTTATGGAGGCGCGGATAAAATTGTCCGCGTGAGCCATATGATAGAAAGGGACACTGACTGATGTTATGGGAAGTTATTTTTGGCGGTTTCGAGGCCTTGAAGGAATACGTGGCCTTACACGTGATCACTTGCCTCATCCCCGCCTTCCTTCTTGCAGGGGCCATGGTGACCTTTGTCTCCAAGGAGGCCATTGTGAACCATCTGGGCCATGCTGTGCGGAAAATTCAGTCCTTCACCCTGGCTTGCTTTGGCAGCTTTTTTATAGCGGCCTGCTCCTGCACGGTAATTCCGGTTAGCAGCGGCCTTTATTACCGGGGCAGCGGGGTGGGCCCGGCCTTCATTCTTTTATGGGTGGCGCCGGCGGCCAATATCCTTGCGCTGGTCTACACCGGTGCGATCTTAGGATCGCAGATGGTTCTGGCGAGGATAGTTGCAGCCATAAGTATGGCGTTCATTGTGGGAGTGGTCATGTCGGCCGTATTTGCGAGGGAGGAGGAAGCCCGAGAAAGCCCCGCCAATCCAGGAGAAGCCATCTCAGAAAAGCTTATGGTCAAAAAAGATGTTTTGCTCTTAATATTACTGGTAATTACCTTGCTGGCGCCCAACTACCTGGTGCAGAAAGGCCCCTACTGGATGAAGGTGGTTGTCTGGGCCTTCTTCACCACTCTGGTGGCCCTTTATGCCCTGAGGGTCAAGAGCAGGGATGAAATTATGACCTGGCTGGGAGAGACGTGGTGGTTTGTGCGGCTCATATTCCCCTTGCTGCTGGTGGGCGTTTTCATAGTGGGGATGGTTGGCAAGATCCTGCCTGAAAGCTTCATACGAGGGTGGCTGGGGGGATCGGGGCTTTTGCCCTCTTTCCTGGCGACCCTCATTGGCGCCATCAGCTACTTTGCCACCATGACCGAGGCACCCTTTGTCCACACTCTTATGGGTCTCGGAATGGGCAAGGGCCCGGCACTGGCCCTTCTGCTGACCGGGCCAGGCATGAGCCTGCCCAATATGCTGGCCGTGGGACGGGTCTTCGGCGCCAGGAAGGCGGCCGTCTATATCGCCATGGTCATCATACTGGGCACCGCCGTGGGGTGGTTCACGGGCGAATGGATATTTACATGAACTTCTTAAAAGATATGCTTCAACTATATTGTTAAACAGGAGGTTGAGAAAATGTTGATCGAGATTCTGGGTACGGGTTGCCCCAGATGCAGACAATTGACCAAGAATGCCGAAGAGGCGGTAAAAGCCGCCGGATTAGACGCAATGGTGGTAAAGGTGGAGGACATCAAGGCGATCTCGAGCCGCGGTGTCCTGATGACACCTGCTCTGGCCATCGACGGCAAGGTGGTGGCTTCGGGAAAAATTTTAACGCCGGAGCAGATCGGGAAGGAAATAGCATCTCGAAAATAGCGAAAAAATAAATTTGCAACATTGTGTCCAGGTATTCGAGGGAAATTATGGGCAGGGTTCTGGGGGGTGGGCTCTGTATGCTATAAATAACTGTAGGAGGCAGCCGAGGGTTAGCAGTGGAGATGCTGGAGACCTCAAGGTGGTTAGATGACAAACCGGTTGGCTTTGTTAGCAAGCGGGGGATGCCGGTCATCGTTGTTTTCATTTTGTTGCGATGGAACCGAATATAAGGAATGCGAAAATGACAAATTCAAAAGAGAAAAAACTTTCAGCACTTGATAGGTTCTTAACCCTTTGGATATTCATTGCAATGGTTGCAGGGATAGGAATAGGGTATCTTTCCCCGTCAATAACTAAATTCATTTCATCTTTGCAAATAGGTACCACTTCTATTCCAATCGCTATTGGTTTAATTCTGATGATGTATCCTCCTTTAGCTAAAGTAAAATATGAAGAAATGGGAAAAGTGTTTAACAACATAAATCTTCTTTCTTTATCATTGCTTCAGAACTGGATAATTGGACCGGTGATTATGTTTATTTTAGCAATAATATTTCTCCATAATTACCCTGAGTACATGATAGGAGTTATTTTAGTGGGGCTTGCTCGTTGTATTGCGATGGTGATTGTGTGGAACGAACTTGCTGAGGGAGATAGAGAACTTGCAGTTGGATTGGTAGCTTTTAACGCAATTTTTCAAGTTTTATTTTATGCTGTCTATATCTACATCTTTATAACCATTTTCCTTAACTGGCTCGGATTGGTTAAGGGACTGAATATCAGTATTTCAATTCTGGATGCTGCCAAAACTGTTTTTATCTACTTAGGTATCCCGTTCATTGCTGGCATAACCACCCGATTTACCACGATAAAGTTGAAAGGTAAAGAATGGTTTGAAAATGTGTTTGCCCCTAAAATAAGCCCGATTACCTTAATCGCATTATTATTTACGATCATTATTATGTTTTCTTTGAAAGGGGAATATATTATTGAATTACCTTTAGATGTCGTAAGGATAGCAATACCTCTTGCTTGCTATTTCTTCATCATGTGGTTCGTAACTTTCTTTATTGCTCACAAAATTGGTGCTGATTATGGAAAATCAACTGCTGTTTCCTTTACTGCGGCAAGCAATGATTTTGAATTAGCAATAGCTGTAGCTGTAGCGATTTTTGGCATAGGTTCTAATCAAGCCCTTGCAACAGTTATTGGTCCTCTTATAGAGGTTCCTGTTCTTATAAGTCTTGTAAATGTAGCCCGGAGATTTAAAGTAAAACTTTTTAATGCATAGGTGTTTTCAGAGCATAATGAAATTTATGAAAAATATATATCCTATGCTGGTGCCAAAAAGGTTAGCAGCTGTGTTAGTCAAAGTCGATGAGGAGCGTTGAAAGTCATCATTAAGACTTAATGGGCGTACAATAATGGCGTTATCCCTCGTGTTCCCGAATCGAGAAGAACTGGCGAGGGCTAAAGGAGTTCTCGTTGGGCTCGGATACGAATACCAGGAGATAAACCTCCCGGAAGTGCTGGAAGGATTGGCCGTTCCGTTTCTGGTTCTTCAGAAGGATGTTAGTGAGGCGGTCCATGCCCTTATGAAAGCCCGGGCGTCACTCTCCGGCCGCGTGAGGTATCGCCCGTACATGGAAGATGTGGCCGATGGACTACCCGAGCCTGTTCCGCAACATCAAGATAAGGTTGGCAATGTGGTGGTAATGAGTGTAGGCCCATGCATGGCCGACCCTGAGAAGATCCGGCTCATCTCACATATCTCAGGTGATATAGGCAAGGTCATGCCTTACCTCAATGCAGTGCGGCGGGGATCTTACAACCCCAGTGGCAACACATTTTCATACATGGACGGGGGGAGGATGATCAGCCTGCTCCGCACAAAGATCGCCGTGGCCAAGGCTCACGAAGTTTTTGACGGCTACGCCACGCTCTGGAGGATAAAATCCTGGATAAACAATATTTGGGAGCGGCGGGACGCACTCGAGCCCAGCTATGAAAGCGGTAAGGAGATAACCGTGCTGGAGATTTTTAAGCACCTGCCGGGGAACAACTGCAAGAAGTGCGGAGAGCTCACCTGCATGGTGTTTGCTGCACTCACCCTTCAGGGGAAACATAGAATTTTAGAATGCCGACCTGTTTTTGAGGAAGGGGAATATCCGGGACTCCTGCCGCCGGTGCAACAAATAGCGGATGGATATGGAATATGAATATAACCGGAGAAGAATCAAAATTTCAGAAGGAATAGAAATGAAACCCATAGCCATTCTTCTCGAGCCTGAGGAGCAGGTCCGGCTGCGTCGAATCGTCCTCGATCAATCGCAGGAAGAGGCACTAAAATTCCTGAAAACGTGCTTGCTGCCAAAGGTGGATAAACTCTCCCAACCGCACTGTGTCCCACCGTTTGAAAAAAAGTTATAGGCCTAGACAGAAAGCTGAGCACAAGAAATAATAACATGATATTATAAAAGCTAGCAGAAGAACATCGGGCGGAGCGTCTTCCTTGCCGAACTTCTGGAAACATCCTGAAGCAGGAGCATATTGTGGGAGTGATAAATATTTTCAGCCGCGTGCAATCTTCTCGGATAAACAGGTGTGTGATCCTTCTTTTCAGACTTGTCCTAGGCGTTCTTTTTATTTACGCCAGCATTCATAAGATCCTGGATCCCTGGACCTTTGCAGAATCCATTCGTTATTACCTGCTGCTGCCGCCGCCGTTGATCAACCTGGTGGCCATCACCCTCCCCTGGGTGGAAATCATCTGCGGCGCATTCCTGGTGGTGGGCCTGTTCCCCCGCAGCTCTGCCGCGGTGGTATCAGCTCTGCTGGCCATCTTCAGCGCGGCCCTCATAATTAGCCTGGCCCGGGGGCTGGACATCGAGTGCGGTTGTTTCGACGCGGGCCAGGGAGGAGAAAGCATCACCGCCCTTTATGTCCTGCGCGATCTGGCCCTTCTGTTCATGTCTCTGTCCGTGATGATGTATGATGAAGGCTTCTATGGCCTTATGAAAGAATAGAAGCTGCTCTCAGTTGAATGTTAGTGCCACCAGGACTGGCCTCCCCTGCGCCGGGGGAACCGATTTGACCTTATTCCACAGCAGGAGGGCGGCGTTTCCACACTTGGGTGGCCTGTTCGAAGGCGTGGGCGATCTGCAGCACACCGAAGTCGTCGTTGTGCCTCCCCACGATCTGCATACCCACGGGTAGACCCTCCCGGGTGAAGCCGCAGGGTACGGAAATAGCCGGCAGGCCGGTGACAGTGATGTAGTAGCAGCTTTTCATCCAATCGATATAGGTGTTCATTTTCACGCCATTGATTTCCTGCACCCAGCGCTGTCTGACGTCAAAAGGCGGCACCTGGTTTACGGGGCAGATCAGGAATTCGTAAATCCTCATAAACTCCCGAACCCGGTGGTACAGCTCGGTGCGCTTTGCCTCGGCTCGACCGATCTGTGGCCCTGTGAGTTTCTGTCCCTGCTTGGTGTTCCAGATCACCGTGTCCTTCATCAGGTGCCGGTGATTCTTGAGAAGCTCGCCGTAGCGCAGCTCGAATCGCCAGGCTCGCCAAACCTTGAAGATCTCGTCCGCGTCGGTAAAGTCCGGCTCAGCCTCCTCCACGATGCAGCCCAACTCCTCGAACACTCGGCGCCGGCTTTCCAGCACTACTGAAATGCGTGGATCGACTGGTAGCCCACCTAAGTCGCGGCTCCAGGCGATTCGTACACCCTTGAAGTCACGCTCCAGCGGCCGAGCGAACAGCTTGCCCTGCTCGGCGATGGAAATGGGCGAGCGGGGGTCGGGCCCGGCGATGACACTCAGCATCAGTGCTGTGTCCTGAATCGTGCGGGCCATTGGCCCTTGTACCGAGATTGGAAACCATGCCACCGGGTTGGGCCAAACCGGCACCCTTCCGGGAGAGGTGCGAAAGCCTACCACGTTGCAGAAGTTGGCCGGGTTTCGCAAGGAGCCACCAGTGTCGCTGCCGTCGGCAATGGGCAGCATGCCACAGGCCAGAGCCACAGCCGCTCCGCCGCTGCTGCCGCCGCAGGTCTTGCTGGTGTCGTAGGGGTTCAGGGTTTCGCCGAAAACCTCGTTGTATGTCTGGGAGCCGGCCCCGAACTCCGGCGTGTTGGTCTTGCCGATTGTAATGGCCCCCGCGTTCTTTAGCCGCTCCACGATCAGCCCGTCCTGATCCGGCACGTTATCCTTGTAGATGGGCGAGCCGAAGGTGGTGCGCAGGCCCTTGGTGGGCACAAGGTCCTTGTGGGCGATGGGCAGACCGTGAAGCAGGCCCACCTCATCGCTGTGTGCCAGGGCCTCATCGGCAGCCTTGGCCTGAGCCAGCGCCTGTTCCCTGGGCACCTGGCTGACGATGGCGTTGACCTTGGGGTTCACCCGCTCTATCTGGGCCAGATGGGCATCCATTACCTCTTTGCACGACAGCTCCCTGGCGCGGATGCGCTGGGCCAGCTCCGTGGCCGTCATGAAGCAAATCTCAGACTGTGACATGCAATGCTCCTTCTAATCCTGCCCCCAAGAAAGTAGCATTTATTTCTTGGGGAGTTATTTCCTGTATTTCTTTAAGATGTGCTGAATGGCCTCCTCTAAAAGATTATTAATGAGGGGTCGAGGCCAATGTATACCGGTACCACATTCCCATACAAACTGGAAACACTGTAACCTGATAGAATATGATTTGATAATATAATAAAAAAGATTCAATCATACAAACCTTCTCTGGAGATTTTGTACTTGGATGACAGGGAGCTTGAGACAGTATAACACCGAAAAGGGGAAAAAAGGGGTTTGAGGGCCGGACGCGGATGGCCCAAAAAACTTGTCTTCCGGGTCGCGAATCGACAAGATGATTGACATGGCTGCTAGTTTGACGCATCAAAAATCGGCCTCGGGCAAATGGAGAGCCATATTTTTAAGGCAGATGGGCAATTGTTGTATGAATTGGGGAAATTATGGTAAAAAATCCTTGTACCTGCGGTTGCAAATTATCGAAAAACCGGAGACTCATCCGCTTTTAACGGTTCTCTCAGGAAGTGTGAGAGAGTGGGATGGCACCAGTCTTTTATTCTCCATGACTTTTTAGGCATGTCAATACCGTTTTCAAGCACTTTGCTCTTGACATAGAATTTTTTCTATTAGATGTTCTTCTTATATGCTTTAGGCTTCTTAGTCCGGGAGAGGGTGATCCCTGCTAACTATAATCTATCATAGCTTCTATCAGATCAGTTAAGGAGGTTTGATATGATCAAATTATTTTTATTGTTAAATGTTTTGTTCCTGATTTTTACGTTCACAGCGGCTGCTGAAGAAAAGTTTGAGACGGATATAATCGAAACATCTGCTGGTGACCTGAAGATTACGTTTATAGGCCATGGCACATTAATGTTTACCTTTGGAGGGAAGGTCATCCATGTCGATCCGGTAAGCAGGGAAGCCGATTACACAAAGCTGCCGAAGGCAGACATGATTCTGATAACTCACGAGCATAGTGACCACTTAGACCTGAAAGCACTGGGGATACTGCGTACCGAGAAAACAGTTCTGGTGCTGACCGAAACCTGCGCACAGCAGGTCAAAGGCGGCATTGTCATGAAAAATGCGGATGTCAAAACAGTTGAAGGGCTGAACATAGAGGCTGTACCTGCTTACAATATCGTCCATATGCGCAGCAAGGGGCGCCCCTTCCATCCAAAGGGTATCGGAAACGGCTATGTAATCACCTTTGGAGACAAGAGAGTGTATGTGGCAGGTGACACGGAAAACACCCCGGAAATGAAAGAACTAAAGGGGATCGATATCGCATTTTTACCGATGAATCTGCCATACACGATGACGCCGGAGATGGTAGCCGATGCTGCAAAGGCCATCAAGCCGAAAATCCTTTACCCGTATCATTACGGTGAAACTGATACGTCCAAGATTGTGGATTTGCTGAAGGACCTCAAGGAGATCGAGGTGCGTATCCGCAAGATGAAGTAGGCGTCCCCGGGTTGCGAAGCTACAGGAAAGCTACAACAGCATTTTTAAATCGATGAAGTAACGCTCCCTCTTGCTGCTGCGCAGTCCGGGTCTTTGCGGTGGCGACCATTAGGATGAGTAGGGGAAAAAATAATGTGAACTCCTTCTTTACGCCAACGTCGGCGGTGTATTCTTAAAGACTAGGAAATTAGATGCAGCGTATGCCAGAATATAAAAGGAGATTAAGGCCTGCATCTATACCACTTACTCGTCGCGCTTTTTTCAAGGCAGCGGCCGGCATCGGAACACTGGCTGGAGTCAATGGCATGGCACTTAATTGCCTGAAAGGGGAGCCCGCGTCGACTTCTCTCACTAAAGGAGTAATTCAAATGGATATGAAACTCAAGGATAAATTTAACGAGCTGTGGAACAAATATTTTAATGGATCTGAGCTTCCCATCGTTTTTTATTACACGGATCAGGAAGGCCGCGCAGAGATGGAGAAACCCCCATCAGGGCATCAGTGCATTATTGGCGAGCTGTCCAGAGTGCGAAAGGGAAAATCCCTCTGTTTTAAAGCAGACTCCATCGGATGCGGTGGGGGTAAGAGGTATCTCGGGTATGCCGAAGAAATAATGCCGAACTTCGAATATTTTCTCTCTTGTGGCATTCCGGGAAAACTTGAAGGCGAGCGCTATAAAAAATCACCTGAGCTGGTTAAAGAGGCATTAAAGAGAATGCCTCAGTTCAATGCTCCAGCCACGTTCATCGTGTTCAAACAATGGGACAGGATTGAGCAGATGGATGACCCAGAGGTGGTGATCTTCTTTGCCCAGCCTGATGTTCTATCCGGCCTTTTTACACTAGCAAATTTTGACGAGATCGAGCAGAACGGAGTTTTTGCACCTTTTTCCGCTGGCTGCGGATCGATTGTGCAATATCCTTATATCGAAAAGGACTCTGAGCGCCCGAGATGCGTTTTGGGGATGTTCGACGTGTCTGCCCGCCCGTTTGCCCCCGAGGATGCACTGACTTTTGCGGTGCCGATGAAAAAATTCGTAAAAATGATTGAGAATATGGAAGAAAGTTTTCTCATCACAAATTCCTGGAAGAAAGTAATGACACGTATAAAATAATTTTCCCCAGAGTCAACACCTTTCGCAACGACTTCACTTTTCACCAAAAACAGGAAAGAGGATGGCCTTTGTGCATCATCATCTTACCAAAGCCCAGCAGGTGATACTGTTAAATCAATGTAATTGGAATCGATTCGCCGGGAGAAGATCGGAGTGCTGATTAAATTATTCTCCAGGAAAGTGAAGTGTTCCCCATTGTCAAAACGAAAATTAACACTTTTTATGGTGGCTTGCCTTCAAAACCGGGAAAGGCTGATTTTAGTAAAAATAGGCTCAGAAATGAGACGCAGAAGCCTGTAACGCTTCCCAGGCTTTTTGAACGTGCTCCCGAGTGGTGTTGGTCTGACCAATACAAAATCGCAATGAGAACTTCCCTTTCAGCTTGGTGTGGGTGATGAACATCCTTCCCGATCGGTTTAGTTCATCCATCAGGCCTTTATTTATTTTTTCGAGCTCTTCTTCGGTAAAGGTGCGGTGGGAAGGATGATATCGGAAACAGACCAGGTTGATTGTAACAGGCGCCATCACTTCGAATTGTGGGTCTTCCCGGACCCATGACTCAAATTCTTTTGCAAGCTCGATGTGAGCTCGAACCTTTTGCTGGAGTCCCCTGATTCCGAAATAGCGGATCACGAACCACAGCTTCAGGGCTCTGAAACGACGTCCCAGAGGAATCCCCCAGTCGCGAAAATTCTTGACCCGGCGATCAACATCGGTTTTCAAATACTCGGGAAGGATCTCGAACGTCGAGGTCAGGGCCTTGGAATCCTTGCAAAAATAGGCAGAACAATCAAAATTCGTAAACATCCACTTGTGTGGATTGAAAACAAATGAATCAGCTAACTCGATGCCGTCAAGTATGTGGCGTATCTCCGGAAGAATGGCTGCGGTTCCCGCCATGGCCGCGTCGATATGGAGCCAGAGGCGATGATGGTTACAGATCTCCCCGATAGGCCTCAATGGATCCATGGCGGTTGAAGAGGTTGTGCCGACCGTTGCGACCACACAGCAGGGCAAGTGCCCATTTTTTTTGTCAGCATCGATGGCCTTTTCCAACTCCTCTGGAATCATGGCAAAGTCCGCTCCTGTGGGAATGAGGCGGAGGTGGTCTTTCCCGAAACCGGCGATCTTTACCCCTTTTTCAATGGAAGAATGGGTCTCTTCTGAACCATAGACGATGAGCCTTTGAGTGCTCCCATCCCGGAAGCCGTGCTTGTTGACGGCAAAGCTCGTTGCCTGTTCTCTCGCGCAAAGAAGGGCGCATAATGTCGAGGTGGAGGCCGTGTCCTGGATCACGCCGCTGAAGCCCTCCGGAAGCCCCAGCATTTGACGAAGCCAATCCATCACAACCACCTCCAGTTCAGTGGCTGCCGGAGAAGTTTGCCATACCATGCATTGAGCACCAAGAGCAGCCATAAGGAACTCAGCTAAAATCGATGGCTCACTGGTATTTGCAGGGAAATAGGCGAAGAAAGAGGGATGCTGCCAATGGGTAATTCCCGGCAGAATGATCCGCTTGAAATCGTTGAAAATGGCCTCCATCTCCTCCGGTTCCTCAGGCGGCGTTTCGGTAAGCTGATCTGCAATTTCTCCGGGTTCAACCTGGGCGAGAACCGGGTAATCATCGATATGGTCCATATAGTCTGCGATCCAGTCTACTATGGCATGCCCATAATTCCGGAATGTTGTTCTGTCCATCTCAATTTCTCCTTGTTCTTTGAGCTGTGAATATTAAAAGAGCGTAAAAAATGGTAACATGTATGTCAAGACGAATTTGTACTCTTGCTTTTGGTTTTGGCAATATATCATCAATCAATGTATTTTCATTGCGAAGAGTCTCCTTCATATGTACTAAAATTTCCCCACTCTTCTAGCAATTCCACGGATAATGATCAAATTTTTTCTTGACTCACCCAGTAGAATATATCATCATAAGATATAATCTTGGATTTTGCATTTAGGTATGAAAATACTGTTAAACAAAGGGAATAAATATATAAAAATGCTCCTTGTTTTAAGCCAATAAAATCTCTCAACAAGGAGCACAAAAAAATGAAACGAAAAAAGAATACTACAGCCCGAAGCGTAAATCAAGTAAAAATTGAATTCACCCGAAAACCCATCACTCCTTTTGGCGGGATTGCCACCTTGGTGGCAAAATTTCTTGAGGTCATAGAGTTCAGATCCTGGGTGGAGAGCGCTATTCCCATCAGGGAGAGCTCCAACAACAGCAAGGGGATAT
>CAZTAS010000113.1:0-19797 GCA_964611635.1 uncultured Thermodesulfobacteriota bacterium | reverse complement strand
CAAATCCTTCCCCACAAAACACCCAAAATAATATTTTTAAACATTTGTGGGGCGGGGGCAACCCCGCCCCCGGCTTTTTACGGCTATTTCCCTGTTGTGGTGTTATGCTTCATGCTCCGAACTTGAGCAGCTTGCCTGCATTGGCCAGGGCCAAGGGCATGATCTGGACCGCAGGGAAGATTCCCAGTCGCCCCCGGTCGCACTCCGATTCATTGAATGCCACCGTGCCGTCGGGGTCGCAGAAGGGGCCATGGAGCATGAACGGCACCGGATGCCAGGAATGGCTCTTCATCACATGGGGTGTGGAATGGTCCCCTGTGACGATGAGAACCGTGGGATTCAGCTCCCGCAATAAGGGGATGTTTCGGTCAACCTCCTCAATAACCTCGATCTTGCCCTTCTGATTTCCGTCCTCGCCGTAAGAGTCGGTGCGCTTGATATGTATGAAGAAGAAATTGTGCGGCCCTGCAAAGTTTTCCTTCAGGATGCGAAACTCCTCGGCGACGGTGTCCACCATGGGCATTAATTCCATGCCCACCAGTTTGGCCACCCCCCGATAAAGCGGATAGGTGGCTATGGCCGCTGGCCGCAGCCCGAAGCGGCTCTGCATGGATTCCAGGGTGGGAAGCATCGAGATTCCACGCAGCAGCACCGTGTTGGCACGGGGCTCGTCGGCCAGAATCTTATTGTAATTTTCCACAAGCTTCCGCAGGAGCAACTCCGTTTTGTTTGCCTCAGGGCTCAACGCGGTGGGTGGAATCGGCTTGAGCCCCGTTTTTTGCGGGTCTGTCTCGCAAATCTGGTGGGACAGGCCCTCCCCCCTCAAGATGAGGGCAAAACGGTAGTCCTTTAAGGGACGGACGCTGATTTCCACACCCTCCAGCTCTCCAACGCTCTCTTGCACTTTTTTACAAAGGCGGGTGCACTCGGAGGTGGGTATACGACCCGCCCTTCGGTCAATAATAATCCCTGATGCATCGCGAGTGGCGAAATTTCCCCTTATAGCCACATCCGTTGGCAACAGATTGAAATCGATGCCAAGCGATTCAAGAACCCCTCTGCCAGCATCATATTCCGGTCGTGTAGGATCGTAACCGAAAAGGGCCATGTGAGCCGGCCCGCTGCCTGGTGTGATCCCCATGGAAATCGGCGTATGACGCCCCAGAACCGATTCTTTAGCAAGAGCATCCAGGTTCGGCGTGGAGGCCAACTCCAGAGAAGTATGGGGGCTCTCCGGTGTATGAATATCCCCCACACCATCCAGCAACAGAATGATGATTTTACTTTCGTTCTGAATGAGCAAATCCTTCATCAAAAATGCATCTTGTTTCATTCTTTATCCTCCTTCCGCCGATCCCCTGTCAGAACACGCATTTCAGCAGAAGAGCATGATTAATTAAAGGAACTTTTCCCTGGATTCAATGTGCCTTTTTGATCCTTCGATCAGGGATAAATGCCCTGTTTAGGAATTCAAAGCCATGCTGGACCAGGGCCCACTTGTTGGGATAACGCCAGAAAAGCCGGACAATTAGCCGCGGCCTTAAATAAAAGCGCCGATAGGCCAGCCGATGGATCCGGTACAACTCCTCATCCGGCAACTCGGACACATTGACAAGTCCCTCCATGACATCGTACTCATCGTAAGAGAAGTTAGCCTTCCTCCCCAGAGCCACGGCGGTATCATAGACCTCTGTGCCCTTGAACGGCAGGACGATGGAGAAGGTGGCAATGTGAAGCGCCAGTTTGGTGGAGAAGCGGATGGTTGTCATCATCTCCTCCCGCGTCTCTGTGGGAAACCCCAGCATGAAAAATCCCTGGCAGAAAATTCCCACGCGGGCTGCTGTGGCCACCGCGGCTTTCAGCTTTTCCAGATCAATGTTTTTATGGATGGCCTTTTGGAGCCGCGGACTGGCGGTCTCTATGGCAAACGCGGAATAGTAAAGTCCAGCCTGGTGGAATCGTTTGATAAGCTCATCGGTCAGAATGTCGGCCCTCAGAGCGTTGGGCAGGCCAAACCTCACTTTGAGATTCTCGCTAATAATCTTATCGCATATATCCATCAGCCGGTTACGATCCAGATTAAGGCAATCATCCATTGGCTCGAGTTCGTGAATCTGGTAATCCCTCTGCAGCAAGCGGATCTCCTCAAGGACATTCTCCGCAGAGCGTGCCCTGAATTTCTTGCCGTTGATATTATGACAGTAATTGCAGTGATACGGACATCCCCGGGACGTGTATATATTCATGTATCGTGCCAGGCCGAAAGGGGTTGCCCGCAGAGAGCGACAGTACATCTCCACATTGACAAGATCCCATGCCGGAAATGGGAGTGAATCCAGATCCTCGATGAAAGGACGCGGTGGGGCTATGTTAATCTTTCCATTTTCACGATAGGCGGTACTTCTTATCCCCCTCAGTGGGAGCTTTCTGTCCAGACGCTGCAGAATTTCCAGAAAGGTCTCTTCTCCCTCGCCCATAACAGAAAGATCAAAATTGGGGTCCTCAAGGATCTCTTTCGGGTAACCCGAGGCGTGAGGTCCGCCAGCGACGACGGTGGCCCGGATGCCTGCAGCTCTTGCCTCCGCGGCCAGGGTGTGCAAGTGAGTGGCCTCAGCCGTCAGGGCGCTGATGCCAATAATGTCAGGCGAGAACCGATCCTTGAGCTCCTTCCAATCCGGCCTCTCAAATCGCGAATCCACGATTTTGATACGGGCGGTAGGCCAGCGTCTCCTGGTCACAGCGGCCAGGTACATGAGCCCCAGTGGGTATGAAAAGCGCTTGGGAAGGTGCTTCTGCTTTTGCGTTCTTGTGGATGTATCCGATTTTATTAAAAGAATATTAGGCATGGGCGTATCCTTCGTATTATAAAGCTTGCATTAATTCCATTTTTAACGCAACGGACGTCAACTGTCAACGGCTCATTTGCATCAATATGGAGTTGACAGCCGATGAATATATTCTTAAATTAAATATCAAGAAGAATATAGGTTTCTTTAAAGCATTTTCTCGAAATTTTTAATTAAAAGGAGAATAAAGATGCCACTGATTACAATTACGAGAAATATTGGTTGCGGAGGAACGACAATTGCCACGCGCGTTGCCGAAGAACTTCAATTGGAACTTTACGATGACCGTAGGCTGGAGGAAGAAGCCACCCGGATGGGCTTTCGGCCTGTGGACATGAAAAGTTTGGACGAAAAAGCTCCTGGATTGCTGGACAGGCTTTGGGGTCAAATGCCCGAATTGTACCTGGATCTTCTTCAGTCAGTGGTCTATGAGGTGGCACGCCGTGGTCAGGGGATTATCATGGGGCACGGCAGTCAGATGTTGCTCAGGGATTTCGGATGCGCTTTGCATGTACGCATTTTCGCCTCTAATGCTTTCCGCATCAAGCATCTGGTGGACCAGCGGGGCCATAGCCGAGAGGCGGCCGAGAACCTGATGCGCAAGAAGGACAATGAGCGCAGGGGTTTCATCCGATACGCTTTTCATATGGACTGGAACGATCCATCCCTGTATGACCTGTTCATCAACCGCGACAAATTGAGCGCAGATTCGGCTGTAAAGCTCATCGTTGAGGCGGCGCGCTCCAAGGAGATCGAGGAATGCAGCCTGACGGCGATGGAGGCCATGGAGCGGATGTCCCTCTCCCGAAAGGTCGAGGCAGCTCTCATTAAAAATGACTTCAGCCCTCACGAGTTCCATGTTGAGGTGTCCCAGAAAGGGGTGGCTCGTGTTACGGGGTGGACTCATTCCTCAGACGAAAAAGAGCGCGTCATCGAGGTGGTGAAAGGCGTCCCGGGGGTTTCAGATGTTGAACCAGAGGTTGCAGTCGTTCCCGTGGCGGGTGAATAATGATGACCTTTGCTCGATGATTTCTCGGTTGTTTCGATGCAGCCGGGCCATGATCCTGGCTTTTATCCTTGTCAATATGCCCTTTGGTTCGTCCGACGCGAAGGATGTGGGGACTTACCTCCGCTTGCGGGCAGAGGGTCAGTACAGAGCTCTGAGGGCTGGAGATTATGAAGAAGCTCTGGCATACTGTTCGCCCCTTCAGCGCCAAAAGGGGCGGATTAACCTGGATATAATCCGTCGGCGTGCTCTGGATATGCATCGATACTTCAGGGACTGGAAAGTGGACGGCGTGCATGTCATGGGATTGGTGGGCAGGGTCTTTGTTTCGGCCATGCCCGCTCGGCTTGAGGAGGAAGTGCGGAAGCGATTGCATTTGACCGAGAATAGGCAACTGCGGTTCAAAGGGGTGGATCTTTGGCGTTACGAGAAGAAAGAATGGGTGGACGTGGAAGACCCACTGGAGGCCCAGGAGAATTGGCTCGCAATCCAGTCGCCGGATGCTCCGCCAGCGGCCGAACAGAAAGCCAGGCAGGTTAAATTTCTTCACCTTTACCGGGAATTTAACCATGACCGCCTTGAAAGCGCTCGCCATCCCGTCATACCTCCTCCAGACCGGGAAGGTAATGCGGCTAACTTTTATTTGAGCCTTCTGGAGCTTTACCTCCATGAGGGTCGGAATGCCCTCCACTCGCCCGATTCCCGAGGGGTTCATCTTTTGATGAAAGGGACAAGGTATCGCCAATGCTTCATCTTTCCCTTGCACTACCGCGAATGGGAGCGCAGGGGCGGGGAGGTTCCCCTCCACCGCGTTTTCCACGACTATGGCATGGCACTGAAAAAGCGGGGAGACCGGTATCGCCGGACTAATAAGGTGGATGAGGCCCTGAAGAGCTACCGGGCGCTGATCCGCTTCGGCCAGCATCTTACTGAAGATGCCAGCGTGAGCGGTCTGATGAAAACGGGGCTCTTTCTTCAGATAACCGGTTTTGCATCCATCATGCCCATGATTCCGAAAAAAGATATTCATGTTTACAGGATGCGCCTGGAATTGCTGAGGCGCCAGATCAGGAACCTCCGCCAAGTTCAGAAGATTCTCCGGAACCTTGTAGGTTATCTTTTTCTGGAGGCACAGATTTCAGCCGCTTCAGCTCCATATGAGCCGGACATTCGCAAGACCGCCATGAGGGCCCTGGCCGCATTGAGCACCAGGGGAGCTTACTTCCATCGGGAGAATCTCCTCCTTCCTGTCCTCCTGGAGAACATTCTGCTTCAGGGCCGCGCCCGAAAAATGCTGCGCAAAGCGGCCAGTTCTCCGGGTGAGCCTTGGGCAAAAAAATACGCGGAATTCGTCCTCCGAACATCCCGCGAGCAATGGGTTTATGATCCAGACGGGTCGTTGAAATTTTAATGCAATTGGGTCTTTTTGCTATATTATTGAGAGCGGGAGGTGAAAAAATAATCTATAATTCGTCGCCCGAGGGGGGTGAATCGAAATGTGATCATTTTGGATCCAAGGAGATTATCCAGGCTTTTCTTATGCCGGCCGATTATGATTCCTAACTCCTCCAGCCAGTCCATTACCGCAGACTGCAGGGCATATCGTGCAAATAGAAAAAAATAATTTCCGGACTCGTGTGTGGGCTTGATATCCAGTTCTGAAAAGACCCCGTCGAAAAAGCTCTTGACCGGCACTTCCTCCATCCCGGCAAAATCGCGAAAGATGCACTCCAGATCTGGCTGAAGCCTCTGTAATTCTTCCAAGACTCGGTCGTCATAAAAAAAACTCCAATTGATCTCATACCAATGAATGCAAAAGAGTCGTAAATACCGTGCAGAAGGAGGGAGGTTCAAGAAATGCCGACCCTTAGCGGTCAGATGCAAACGGCCCTTCCTCTTTTGCAAATACCTGGCCACGCGGGCCATGGTATCCAGATAATAAAAATACAGGTAATCATCTTCTGTGTGAATTTGAGAAGGGCGCTCAAGGACCCCCCCTGTGAATGGCCTTATGGTATGGATAAAGCCCTCGTCAATAAGGAGAATATCCCTTAATCGAAAGAAACCCCTGGCGGGCGTGAGCCGGATTTCATTATCTTTAACATACTCCAGAATGTGGGCAAAATTGCGAAGGGTGGGTAAGCTTTCCACATCCTCGTCCCGTATAATCTCCTGGGCCATTTCGTCATTCATCCTAAGCCCCCACTCGTAGTTTTGCTCATACCACCGGGACTCTGATAACTCCAAGGAGGGGTAGCTTTCTACGCGCTTCCGATACTTGGCCTGATTCTCCAGGATAGACTGGAAGGGGAGGCTGTCTTTTACCATCCCTTTGTCCTCTAGGAACTGGAGAAAAAACGAAAGAGGCGTGAGCGGGTCCACCTGCGGATCGCACTTGCGGATGTAAAAATCGTATAAAAATAACTTGATGTCCGCAGGAGTTACCTCCTCCAGCCTGCGATCTGTGTAAACGGAAATGAAATCGTTAAAGGCTTCAATTGGTAGATCGTTCATCAAGGCGATCTTGCGTTCTTGAAGCCAGTGGTAGAATTGCTGGATGAGAATCCCTCCCTCTTCCAGTCTTTTTTCCCAATCTTCCATCGCCAGACCACCGGATAATACTGTTTTGCTCGCCTGAGTTTTTATGCCCCATCCGATACCGGGCAAGCACCGAGACCGATCAACAATTTAATTCGGTCTCGGTCACCGGCCAACTCAAGACCTAAGTTTGAGCGTAGACAAAGTAAATATCATCATCTACTGGATTTAATAGCGTTTTTTCGGCTGGCAGCGCTTGATACTTCCCTGCTCAGCATCATCTCAAACCAGTAAACTAGCCCTTTCCATCGCCCGAAAGGACGATATATGCTATAAATTTCAGAGTTTTTTGGGCGAAGTCCTTTCAGATACCGCTCCCCCACAAAGCGATAGGTGACGCTGTCGATTCCGAGATAATCGGAATACCCGAGCATGTTCATCAGATAACTGGCCGTTGATTTTCCGATACCGCGAATAGAGAGCAGGATCTTCCAGATAGATTCCTGGCTCAAACTGCCTTCGTCCACCGCTGCGAGATCCAGCTCTCCGATGGCAGCGCGCCGCGACAGCTCCAGCACGCTCTCAGCCCGATATCCCAGCCTCACCCGCTCGCGCAAGAACGGCAAACCGGCATCGTAAATCTGCGCCGCCGTAGGGAACGCTCTCATCACTCCATTCCCATGAAGGGATTCCCCGATTTCGCACAGCCGATTAATAAAGGCTACGGCCTGACGCCACAGGATATTGGTCCCGCAAATAGCCTTGACGGCATCCTCGTAAAGGTCCGGGCTCCGTAATATCCTTCCGGCTCCCATCTCCGGAACGGCGCTCAGATATGGATGCTTTCGGCAAATGCTGTAAAATTCTGAAAGATCCGCATCGAGCTGCAGCATCCGACGGATGCGGGCAATAATGATCCGCACTTCATCTTGAGCAGGAAATGGCTCTATTTTAAGGCACAGCTTGTCGCCCTGGCAATTTTTTCGGATCACCACTTTGAACAATCGCCCACCCGGAAGCCTGTCCAGCCTCACCAGCTTCCCCTCACTTTCGTCCCAGTGAAAAGGAGGAAGCTCATACCAGCCATGCGATTTCACCGTGGCAATAAGCGAAAAGGGCGACGGTAGCTGGATGCCGACTTTGTAGCCAGTTTTGCGAATGCCCATTGAAATAGCTCCCATCCGCCCAACACCCGACAGCGCTTAATGCCGGAAATTTAAGCACAGCAAGTGATTATTATTTGTATTTTACGAGATGGCCATTTAAAGTGCAACCCTAAAAGCCCGTAAGATTTTATTCTTGAATCAGGAAGAAATTGTTTATATTGTTCATGCTTGTATTTCGTTATGGCATGGAGTTGAAAGAATGATGAAGATGCTCATCGGTCTGGCTGCGTATTGCGCACTGTTGGTGGTGATAGGATGGCTGGGAGGCCGAAAGACACGCGGATTTACCGGATTCACTCTGGCTGACCGGAAGCTGGGTCTTATTTCCACAGCATCTACTCTGGCGGCCACCTCCATCGGTGCCACCGCCACTATTGTCACCGCTATTTATGTTTACAAAAAGGGGCTGGCCGGCGCTTGGATCGACTGGTCCGGGGCCATCGGTTTCCTGCTTCTGGCTGTTTTTTTGGCGCACCGCGTCCGGAAAATAGGAGTCATAACACTGCCCGAGATAGCGGGTTTATTCTATGGCCCCATTGTGCGCAGGATCGCCTCCCTTCTGGTCATACTGGCGGAGCTTGCATGGCTTGCCCTCTTGATTCAAGCCTCTCAGTTGATCATCTCCGCGTTCACCGGGATTCCACCTGTAATTGTGACCATCAGCACCGCGCTCCTTTTCATTGTTTACACTTGCTGGGGAGGGCAGCGGGCGGTGGCGTGGAGCGATGTTTTGCAATTGGGCGTGATGTTCCTGGGGATAGTGGTAGTGGGTGCCCCAATGGCGCTGAAACAGGCTGGTGGGCTGGCGGGTCTTCCGGAGGGCTTCCTTTCCTTCCCCACCAGCCCGTCGGTCACGGCCCTGAATATTTTCGAGATGTTCATCTTGCTGGGTTTAAGCCATCTGGTAGGCTCGGACCTTTATGGAAAATTGCTAAGCTCGCGGGACGAGCACACAGCCCGCCTGGCAGCCGCCTGCGCCGGGGCTGTCAAATTAGTTTTCGGAGGAGCCGTAATCCTCATCGCCCTGGCGGCCGTGAAAATCATGCCGGAGCTGCCCAATCCTAACGCCATTTTCCCGCAAATGATCCTGAGGATTCTACCATCGCCCCTGGACGGGGTGCTCCTGCTGGGGATGCTGGCAGCCATGATGTCCTCGGCTGACACAGTCCTCCTGACAGCGGCCACCACGTTCTGCAACGATCTTGTGCCTTTAAGAAGCTCTGGAGAGCAGCCCGGCCTGCGGGAAGTGCGAGTGGTCACCCTGCTGTTCGGCCTGATGGGACTGCTGATCGCCCTGGTGCTACATGACATTATCGTCATCATGAAGCTCGGCTACACCATATTTGCCGCCGGCCTGATCATCCCCATCCTGGTTGGCTTTTATCGGCATCGCCTCCCCGTCACCCCCCTTAGCGGGGGAATGGCAATGGTGTCGGGAGGAGGCGTGGCCCTGGTGTGGAAACTACTGGAGCAGCCCTGGGTGGACCCGGTGGTCATAGGTACCGGGGCGTCCTGCGTGGGTTTGCTCCTGGGGATCATGTTGTCCAGAGGCAAAATACGCAAAGAAGAATAAGTGCCAACACCTGCTGGCCACAGGATACAGCCGGAGGAGCCTGGTAGATCGTTTTATTAAAAGCATTATGTATTAAATATGATCAAATTACTTAAATACCCATAAAAAAATAACAGGAGTTCGCCTATGAAGATGGTAAACAATTTTACGCTTATTGTTTACTTGATTCAAATACAATTAATAGTATAAACTAAATATAGAACTAAAATTTCTGTCATTCATTTAAAGGAGAAGCATGATGGAACTCAAGGGGAAAAAAGTAATCATTCTGGCCGAAGAAATGTACAACGAATTTGAGCTCTGGTACCCGTATTATCGGTTGAAAGAAGCCGGGGCGGAAGTCACACTGGTGGGATCGGGAAGTTCCGAAACCTATAACAGTAAATTACATATGCCTGTTACGGTGGACAACAGCGCCGATAAAATTTCGGCAGCCGATTACGACGGGATCGTCATACCAGGAGGCTATGCACCTGACCAGATGCGCCGCTACCCATCTATGGTCAATCTGGTGAAGGAGTTTTTCGAGGCGGGGAAAGTTGTGGCAGCCATCTGCCATGCAGGCTGGTTATTAGCCTCTGCCGAAATCGTCCGCGGCAAATCCGCCACCGCTTTTTTCTCCATAAAGGACGACCTTATCCATGCGGGTGCAAACTATGTTGATCAAGAAGTAGTTGTTGATGGAAACTTGATCACCAGCCGCAAGCCTGACGATCTGCCTGCTTTTATGAGGGCAGTTATTGCCGGCCTGCAAACCACTTCCTGATAAAAGCTATCGTGAAGAAATAAATGCTATGTTTTTAGAGAGCAGCAAGGACTCGCATGTGAGGACATAAATAATGTGAAGTTTTTTCAAGGATGAGACAAAAAAGCCGCATGCTCCTTCCTCATGCGGCTTTTTTACTAATTCGAGAGGAGAGGGTCACGCTTGCGGAAAAGATGGTGTTTCTCTTCAGGCTTTGGTAAAGTTTCACATAAACGATGTTTAGCCTATCCGGTTGGTTAATGACTATCCACTGAGGGTGATGCTGTATTAAAGACTTTGTTGGGAATGAACAAATTAATTATAAGGAAAAAGAAGAGGAGTATAAGATGAACCGGCGCAGATTTTTCCATAAAGCAGTGGGGTTGGTTGGAGGTGTGCTATTTCTCCCAGTGAGTGCCCCGAGAACAGGATCGGGAGGGCAGGAAGCTGGATCGGAGGGAGCGCGCTACCACCAAAGATCTGGCATCCGTATGGAAAGGCTGAGGGAGCCCACGGTCAAGCCCTCACGCCCTTATATCGGTCGGAAATCCCGTACAAAGCCTCTCAAACTTCCTGGAGCGCGAATGGGGGATATGACGGTCCAGCAAGCCCTCAGAGCACGAAGGTCGCGCCGGGATTATAGCGGAAATGCCTTGGGACTACCTGAGATTTCGGCTCTTCTATTTGCCGCGCAAGGAATAACCAAAGAGGATTCATCCTGGAGGTTCCGAACAGCTCCATCCGCCGGTGCACTCTATCCATTTGATATTTACCTCTTCGCACATGATATATCGCAACTGGATCCGGGAATTTATCTATACAATGTGAGGTCTCACGAGTTGGCCCAGCATCGAGAAGGAGATTTTCGGCGTTCCCTATCAGAAGCCTGTCTATTCCAGAGGATGGTATCTCAAGCCTCACTCGTAATTGTTATGGCAGCGGTTTTTGCGCGCACTACGAAAAAGTACGGGGACAGGGGTTACCGCTATGTCTACATCGAGGCTGGATGCATAAGCCAGAATATCTACCTCGCCGCAGAATCCATGGGACTGGGAACTGTTGCAGTGGGCGCTTTCTTCGACGACCGGCTAAACACCCTAATTGGCTTAGACGGGGCACGGGAAGCGGCTGTGCTGGTCCAGCCTGTAGGAAAAATATGATCTCAAATGCCCTGTCGCTTTATCATGATGGCACGATTCAGAGGTGACAGCTCAAATTACCCCTTTTGATGGACTGCACTGTCAACCAGATCCATTGACCACCGCGTGAATCCTGAGAGTTGCATCCTGCAGCTACTTCTGAAAGCCGGAATTTATCCGCTGCCTTCTGCCAAGACAAATTACACCACTGGAGATTCATGACAGAAAGAGCATAAACTTTTTGGCTCAGAATAAAAAATTTCTTGAAAATCCATTTGTTGCCTGATTGCCGTATGTAAATCATGGGTGGCAGTCAAAACCTCAGGCTGAGCCTATTTCCGCCTGATTCTGCAACCGATCCCCTTGAGGTTTGGGGTGCCAAACTCCTTACCCAGTTTCTCCGTGGAAGTGAGGATATTGAAATTGGATTTCTCCCATTCATACTGCGCCTCGGTTTTCCCTTCAGGGAACCACCATCCGTATGAGGCATGAATGACTCCGGGGTGAATCTTTTCGGTTAGATGAGTAAATTGGGTTATGGTACCTGATCTCGTTTCAATAGCCACCTCATCCATCTCGCGGATACCATATTTTGCAGCTGTCTCAGGATGAATCTCAGCAATGGGTTGGGGGCTACGTTTTCTTAATTTTTCCAGCCATCTGTAGGATGAATGGAGGTAATAGAGGTTCTTGGAACTGGTCAATACCAGAGGATAGTCAGGATCATCCTCCTCCGGTGGGCCGGTAAATCGCGGCAAGGGAGGAAGATCGAATTTTTTTGCCTGGCTCAAACATAGTTCCACCTTGCCAGTGGGCGTTCTGAAGCCTGAAGACAAATATTTTTTAAATTTATCCGGGCCCTTCAAGTATTCTCGCTGAACAAACTGGCGGTAATTGAGGCCGCTTGGTGCCAAGACCTCTTCCAAAAGCTCCTCATAATCTTCGTACCAGTATTCCCCGGAAGTGATTGATTTGCCCAGTTCATTCAATATTTTTATATCCGGCCAGCATTCTTCAGGAGGATCAACTACCTTGGGGCGAGCCAGAATATAGCCGTGACCAAGCCCATAGTGACCGAGGTCGTTAAACTCAAAGTGTGTGGCAGCCGGGAGCACAATGTCCGCAATGGAAGCTGTGGGAGTCATAAAAATATCTGACACCGCAAAAAAGGCGAGCTTCATCAACGTTTCGTATGTCTGGCGGCTGTCCGCGTAGCCGAGCAAAGGGTTCGCACATTGAATATAGGCTCCCTTGACCGGGTAAGGTATCCCTTCGAGTACCGCTTTTATGAAAAAGGCCGGTGGTACCGTCATCAATCTGGGTATCGTGTGGTGAAAGGCATGGATCATTTCCTTTCTTTTTGAAGGGATCAGATCGGATCTCACAAACTTTCCAAGACTGAGGATTTTGGGCTCATTTGCCTGAATATTGCCACCGGGAACATCGAGGTTTCCGCATATGGCCATCAAACAGACGAGCGTCCTCGCGGTATCAAAATTGTGGATGTTTTGTTCAATGGGATTTCCCCACTGTATGGCAGCCGGATGAGATGTGGCATAAAATCTTGCGCTCTCGCGGATAAGCTTGGCTGGCACCCAGGTGAGCTCGGAAATCTTTTCCGGAGTATATTCCTCAACATGAGTTGTCAGTTCGTCAAAACCGTGAGTCCAGTTCTCAACAAAATCTTCATCAAACAGACGCTCCTCAATGATGACATTCAAAAAAGCCAGGGCCAGAGCATTATCTGTTCCAGGTCTTAATTGCAGCCAAAGCCTGGCCTTTCTTGCCAATTCTGTTTTCTTAGGATCTACGGTAATAAGTTCGGTTCCCTGTTTTATTTGCTCTAGCAGCAGGCTGCATATCTCACCCTCCTCATTGGTACTGGTAATATTGCTTCCCCAAAGTACTACCAGTTTACTTTGATGATGAAAATCTGCCACAGGATAAAAACCGCACGTATGAATTCCACTTATTTCACGGGGCGCATGGCAAACATCCTGGACAGCAACCACATTTGGTGAACCAAAAATATTGGCCAGGCGGATTAAAACGAAGTGTTCCAGTCCTTTGGGCATCCCCTGGCAGAAAGCCACAGACCTCGCGCCATATTCTTCTTTAATCCTGTTCAGGTTTTTACTAATCGTTTGAATGGCCTCAGCCCACGATATTCTCTCCCACTTTCCTTCTCCACGTTTTCCGAGCCTTTTTAAGGGATGCTTGAGCCGGGAAGGATGGGTGAGGCGATCTGGGGATGCCAAACCTTTGGGGCATATGTAGCCCTTGTTCAAAAAGCCATCGGGATTGCCTTTGACTCCGACAATCCTGTTATCTTTAACCCCTACCAGCAGAGCGCAGCCGCCATGGTCCATTCTTGCGCAGTGTGTCTTTACCCAACGAATGTCATCTGCCATCTGAAGACCTCATTCTTTAGATCCATAAAAGTGTATGGTACTGGGCTGTCATGATTATCCTTTGTATGTCTACCTCGTGAAATGTTGCGATAGTAACTATAAAATAAAACCGCTAGAAATTGTGTCAACCTTCTTCAGCCGGTAACAAATTATATTAAACGTCATTAATAATTGCTTATTGACATTCATAATAAACTGGGTGCCACGGGCAAACCGAAGGTTGTCCTTGTCTTGTGATCAGTGCATTCATGCTTCACTGGCGAGCAGCCGACCCACCGCTGCGCGGTTGGGTTATTTACGGAAGAAACAGTTTTGGTAATTCTAATACTTTTATTGAAATCTAAGCATCAATTTCTTAGAAGCCTTCGGCTCTGCCAGTGGCACCCAAGATATTCATACTCGTGTTGGTGCAGCCACTGGCTAATTATCGCTATTCAACGGTTAATTTCGTAACACAATGATATTATAAGGATTTATTTTTTTGGATTGTCACCACAACTTCTTATTTTATTTAACCTAGGTCGATCAGAATACTCGGCGGCGGCTTAATCCCCAGAGCTTTCAGAATCCTCTTTTGCCAAAAAGTAGGCTCTGTGACGCAGCCAGAGTCCTCATGGCCAACCTTCATCACTGCCACCCCCATGTTCTTGAGACTTTCGAAGGCCCTCTCCTCACTCATGCCTGCTTAGGCCCTCTTTATAGCTTGTTCCATGTATTTCTCGATCAGATATGCCAAAAAGCAGATAAAGGCATGAGCCCTCACCCGGGGTCCCAGGTGGTGGTAGAAGGAGCGAAGATCAAGCACGCTCTTCATCGTGCGAAAGGCTCGCTCCACATCACATAACCCCTTATAAGCATGAATAATCCTAATTCACCTATTGAAATCATTACATTTTTAAGAAAGTGGAGGCCCAAAAAAGATCTTGACTGTTGAACATGGGTCAAGGATCAACGGCCAAGGGCAAAATGCAGGAGGAGACGGAAGCCTAGCGGGCATTTCGCTGGATTCCACACTGCAGTCCTATGGCTTTGCTGTGGAGCATTCCTTGATGAGGCAGGCCTCGGCGAAAGCTGCAGTCCATTCCATGGATCTGGATGCCGAGGAGGCATACGACCACGATAATTTCAGCGTGGACATGTTTTTCGTTCGCCTCCGAATCGGCATGCCATGAGTGCTTTTGCCACTCGCTGCAGGGTTAAAGTCATCAGTTGCACCTGCAATCTTATTCCTTTTACTTCCCCTCGCCGCGAAGCCATGGATCAAGGGCATCGCGCAACCCATCACCGAAGAGGTTGAAACCCAGCACCGTTATCATGATGGCGAACCCTGAGAAAAGGGAGATCCATGGGGCTATGTCCAGAAAAGCGCGCCCATTGCTGATGATGCCCCCCCAGGTAGGGGTGGGAGGCCTGACGCCCAGCCCCAGAAAGCTCAGGCTGGCCTCGGTCAGAATGGCGTAGGAAACGTTCAGGGTGGCCAGTACAATGATGGGTGCTGTGACATTGGGAAAGACGTGCATGAAGATAATGCGCCCATTGTTCATCCCCAGGGCCAGGGCTGCCTGGATGTAGTCCAGCTCGCGAACCGAAAGGACCGATCCCCTTACAAGCCTGGCGAACCGGGGCGCAAGGGTTATCCCCACCGCGATCATCACGTTGGTAAGACTGGAGCCGAGGGCTGCCATAATGGCCAGGGCCAAAAGGATCGTTGGGAACGAGAGCATAATGTCAACAATGCGCATGATCAGGACATCGAGCACGCCACCATAGTATCCGGAAATCAAGCCCAGCAAGATGCCCAGCAGGGAAGAGATCCCAACAGCCACAATCCCCACCTGGAGCGAGATCCGAGAGCCCCAGATAATCCGGCTCATGACATCCCGGCCGAAACCGTCCGTCCCCAGAAGATGATTTTTCGTGGGGGCGACCAGGCGCTTGCGCAGATCAAGCTTCAGAGGATCGTCCGGAGCGAGCCAAGGGGCGAAGATGCCGCAGAAAATTATTGCCACAACTATGACCAGGCCCATGGTGGCCATGCGGTTCTTCAAGAGTGTTTTCAGGAACAGTCGTAACATTTTCAGTTATCTATGACGGTATCTGATCGGCTTTATCGGTATCGTATTCTCGGATCGAGAAAAGCATAGGCGACGTCGCAGATCAAGTTTATCAGGATAAAAGAAGAGGCGAATACTGTAATGGTGCCTTGCACCTGTGGGTAATCCCGGGCGAAGATGGCGTCCACTACCAGCTTGCCGATACCAGGCCTGGCAAAAACGATCTCGATAAGCAAAGCCCCTCCCATCAGGATGCCCATGTTCAGTCCCACCACCGTTACCAGTGGAATAGAGGCATTCTTCAGGGCATGCTTGTAAACGACGATGAACTCGCGCAGTCCCTTGGCCCGGGCGGTGCGGACGTACTCCTGGTTGAGCACCTCCAGCATACTGGAGCGAACAATGCGGGCAGTAATGGCTGATATCCTGACACCGAGGCAGACAGCCGGGAGCACCAGGTGATGGCACAAGCCCCGGATGTCTGCCTGCTCACCCCCTCCTATGGCCGGAAACCAGTGAAGGTTCACAGAAAAGACATAGATCATGGCTATACCCAGCCAGAAGACCGGTGGGGATATCCCGATGACGGCAAAGGTCATGCTGGCGTGATCGATTATTGTGTTGCGATGAGTGGCTGAAAGCACCCCAGCCGGAATGCCTATTAATAAGGAGACGAAGACCCCGGCAAAGCACAGTTCAAGAGTGTAGGGGATTACCCGAAGAGTTTCGGCAATGACGGGCTGCTGGGTGGTTATCGAATACCCGAAGTCCCCTCTCAGCGCGTTCCATAGAAAGCTCAGATACTGGACGAACAGGGGGCGATTCAGGCCCAATTGCTCGCGCAGCTCTATCACTTGCTCCTTGGTGGCATACTCGCCCAGGATCGTCTGGGCAGGGTCGCCGGGAGTCAGGTGGATGATCAGGAAGACGGCGGAGATCACCCCTAGCAGAGTAGGGATGGCCTGAAGCAGCCTTTTGATAATATAAACCCTCATGGCATAAGGCAAAGCTCTATAAAACGATAGCGTGAGCAATCTCGCCCGCTGTTGCGGCACGGGTAAGGGGCCCGTTAAAAGTCATTGACGGGACGTCAATTCCACTGGTTTCATTAAAAAAGGATTGATGAGCCGTATGAAACGGTGACCGAGCTTACATCTATCCATTATTATTAAGAGTTACGACAATCCCTCTGCCTTCACCCGAGCATGTCCGCGATGTTGAGCGCATATGCCTTGGCGGAATTGACCAGATCTTCAATGGCTATGTGCTCGTTGACGGCGTGGTGATTAATGAGATAGCCGTATCCGAACATGACCATGGGGATGTTCAGGTCGTTGACAAACCATCTCATGTCGCTGGACGAGGGGATGCCCGTGACAGTGGGTTCCCTTCCAGTGATCAGGATCGCGGCTTTCCGCAGCGACCGGATGAGTTCAGAGTCTCCGGGGACCATGGCGCTGGGCCAGTCGAACACCGGTATAATTTCCGTCTGAATGTGGGGTGCGCGGTCGCGAAAGCTTTCCACTACTTCCTCCACGTCAGCCTTGCCCTTTTGCGGGTCCTCACCCGGGTGAAGTGTACGGGTTACAGTGATCTCGCACACATCCGGGTATTTGGGGCCTGCCTGGATCGAATTAATGTACATTCTGGCTTTGCCGGTCAGCGGGTGTTCCAGCAGGTTTACCTGTTCCGCACGCTCCTTCAGCGCTGTGATGAGGTCTCCCGCAGCCTCCGCTGCATTGACCCCTTTCTCCAGAAACATGCCGTGGGTGAGTTTTCCTCGGAGTTTAATACGGAACCGCTTCATCGCGGAAAGGGCCATAATAATGTTGTATTGACCCAGGTTAGGGAGGTACTCAATGTCCTCTGGTGGAATGCTGGTTGTGCATCCGTAGACTCCCCAGTCTGCTTGCACCATCCGGTGCTCCACCAGATGCTTCATGCCATAGGTCCCGCCCATCTCCTCGTCAGAGACGCAGACAAAAACAAGTGACTCCTTGAACTTCACCCCTGCGGTCTTGACTGCATACACCGCTGCTATGAGGGCCGCGATGGGCATCTTGTGGTCGCATGCACCCCTTCCGTAAATCTTGCCATCGATGATTTCCGCCCCTATAGGATCCACGTCCCAAAGATCCATGTTCCCCGGTGGCATGGTATCCATATGTCCGTAATAGAGCAGCCTGGGATGATCCTTCTCCCCGGAAAGGGTTGCTATGATGTTGGGCCTCCCCTTCTCCACCTCTACTACCTGGATCCGGAATCCGAGCCTATCCAGCTCTGGAAGTATCACACGGGCGACGTTCTCTTCGGTGCCAGGGGGGTTGTAGCTTTTGGCCCGGATCAGGCTCTGCATCAGCGTCACCAGCTCACCCTGACGCTCGTCGATGGTCCGGCAGATTTCGCGTTCCAGATCGCTCATTTCCATTGGCAGCTCCATATCCATGATATATGATAGGGGAAGAAGGAAAATTTCTGATATTCCTTTATCCTTCGCCCCCTTTACTCTATTTGCTTTTCAGCCCTCGAGGTACACGGGATAGACTTTAATTAGCCGAAGCGGGTCCACTTCGAAGCCCTTCACGGATGGTTTCATAACGAAGAAGAATTTCTCATGGTCGATGCAGAGGTTGACCGCGTCCTCAGCGATTTTTTTCTGCGCTTCCACCAGGATCTCCTTTTGCTTCTCTGGATCCACGCTCACCTGCGCTTTATTGATTAGGGCATCAACCTCGGGATTGGAGTAATAGCTGAAGTTGTTCCCGGGTGGGAAATTCTTGGAGTGGAAGTAACGGAACAAGTAGAACGCCGTGTCCGGTGTCCCCCCTGAGCTCAAAGTGTAGCTGGGAGGCTCCCCTTTCCGGCAGGCTGCAAGGAAAACCGACACGTCCAGCACCTTCAGATCCACATCCACTCCCACCTTTTTCAGGCTGTCCTTGATCACCACCGAGTGCTTTGTGAACCTGGGGATGTTGGGTATGTAGAGGGAAGTCTTGAAGCCATTGGGGTAGCCGGCCTCGGCCAGAAGCTTCTTTGCTTTCTCCACATCGTAGGGATAGGTCATAACATCGGCTGTATAGCCGAAGTTCAGCGGGGGAACGAAGTTGTTGGACTTAACGGAAAGTCCCTTAAACAGGTGTTTGACTATGTAGTCCTTATCCACAGCATGCTGAATGGCCCGACGGATCCGGACATCGTTAAAGGGTTTAATTTTCTGGTTGAAACCGATGTATCGGCAGATAAGACCAGGCTTGCTCATGACCACTACCTTGGGATCCTTGATATATTTTGCCAGCCGGTCAGGGTCCGCCACCTGGATCAGATCGATTTCACCTGAGTCGAAGGCCATAAAGCGGGTGGCAGCCTCGCGAATGGAGATAAAAGTGACCTTCTTGAGCCGAGGCGGCCCTGCGAAGTAATTCTCGTTTCTCTCCATCTCCACGTTTTGCTTGGGGATCCATTTGGTCACGAAGAAGGGCCCGGTTCCCACCGGTGCACGGCCAATGTCTTTGCCCAGCTTCTTTACCGCCTTCTCCGACGTCACAAAGGCTCCTCGATCGGCCAACATATGCATTAGTCCGGGAAAGGGCTTCTTCAGCGTAAGCTGCAGGGTATAGTCGTCCAGAACCTCGATTTTTTCCACAAGCTTGAAGTCCTTGGAGCGGGGAGACTTGGTCTTGGGGTCCATGACGCGCTCGAAGGAGAACTTCACGTCAGAGGCCTTGAGCTCTCCGAATCCCCGGTGGAATTGGACGCCTTTTCTCAGATGAAAAGTGTAAATCAGCCCGTCCCCGGAAACATCCCAGGAGGTGGCCAGTGCAGGGGCCACCTCCACGGTGCCTGGCTTCCAATTGACCAGGCCGTCGTAAATGTTGCGCACCGTCTGGTCCTGTCCCCGGGAGGTTATGAAAGCCGGATCCATTGTTGCAATTGTGTAATGGATGCCCACACGAAGTTCTTGGGAGCCTTTGCCAGCGCTGACACAGGGGCTGAACGGGATTAACAGTGTCAGCACCAAGGCCATAATCACTGAAATTTTAAGAGACCGTTCAATTCTGTTCATAGTTATTCTCCTTCCTGTGAAAGTTTGGATTCATTTGTTCTGATTTAGGCTTGACCGGATGAACCGATACACAGCCGATTATAAAGCAGATGGCTGGTTGAATTTGAATAAGGCTATGAAGCAAACCCTGTCTCATTGAGAAATTTTTTTGATTATAACATGTTTGTTTTTTCAGAACAATGAATATGAAATGAAAGGGTGTGCGACATGAAAATATGTCGATTTTACTTGTTCTTTTTTTTTGGCTATGATAATG
>CAZTAS010000112.1:0-19798 GCA_964611635.1 uncultured Thermodesulfobacteriota bacterium | reverse complement strand
GCTGACAGACCATGAATCAATGAGGCGTACCCCAAAGAGCCAAGCTTTCTATTGATAATTTGTGAGTTCATGCTTCCTACCTGACAATCTACAAAGGACTTCCATACGGCCAGCATATTGATCTCGAACCGTAATCGACGGAGGCAGTGCTGAAAATGGCCCCATTCTCATACTGGAGGAAGCAGCCTTTAGAAGCACTACATGGCAGAATTGAAAATATTGACGCCTGATCGTAGGTGCCTGTTTTTAAACGTGGATCAAAGGAGGAAGATAAGAACCTCATCATGAAGGCGGAGAGCAACAGGCCTCATGTCCACTCAAAATTGCACCTACAACTGTTCAGATGTACCAAGACTCACAGATTGACGATTACTGATTGAACTATGCGCAATGTTTTAGAAGAAGCGAATTTACGGACTTCGTCCAATTGAATGTATTAATATCCTATCTAAACTTTTTATGGCTGTTGAAAATACCAGATAAATAGCAGCTATATGTAGTGCCCACGCAGATTCATCTGATGTGATTTTATGCTTCATTAAATTGCTTTGTCATTATTCTTGATCTTCACATGCACAGTAACTTCCGGCGGCGAAATTTGCTCTCATGGCCCTCCCCTCTATCACCGCACCGAAGGCTATTGTGTGGGACACATCGTAGATTACTTCCTGGCCTTAAGAATTGATACACTCCTGCTGAGAACTCTTGTTGGGAAGAGGGGTAATGCTCCTCTGACCGAGCGGGGGCTTGCCCTCATGGTCGAAGTTGAAGGTGAGGCAGGCGACCGGTGATGGTTCATGCTTGATGCCGAGGGCGCCCTCACCTAATAATAAAAGGCTCATGTCCATAATCCGGGGCGTAGTATCGAGTAACGCATTTGCCGGACTAATCAAACCTTTTCCTGCATTCAGTGTAAAACACCAGATCAGAGTCGATCTCATTACCAGGTAAATCCACGCCCTCGAGGTCATGATCCCGGAGGCATTCAAAACACACAATTCTTCCCTCCTTGAGCCTGACATGGAGGCGATCCCATTTTTCAGACAGCGCAGTTACAAAGAAATCTATTTCGGTCTAAAGATGTCGGGCTTCTTCTCTCTCCTCTTTCGTCAAATATCGATTCTCAG
This sequence comes from uncultured Thermodesulfobacteriota bacterium, assembly GCA_964611635.1. Taxonomy (GTDB): domain Bacteria; phylum Desulfobacterota; class JAFDED01; order JAFDED01; family JAFDED01; genus JAFDED01. The sequence continues at coordinate 18,671 of CAZTAS010000112.1, read as the reverse complement.
AATCAGCCGTTTTCAAGATTAAGCGGAGTTGCCCGAACTTTTCATTGAATGCAGCCTCCGCGCATTCCAATGTTTTCCTGAATTTCTCATAGGGCTTCAGCTCCATCGGATTTCTCCCTTCTCAAGACAGATTCGTTGCAGCAAGAAGTGAAGCTTTTGCATACGATTAAAAAAAATGATCCATGGGGATGGTTGCGGCATGGATGGTCCTCATCTCCGGGCATTCATCGCGGAAATCGGAAAGCCTTTGAGCAAGCTCGGCAGCCTTTTCATCCTTTATGCATGAGAAAATGACACAGGAAGTACCGGGAAAGGCCCTGGTGCCCAGCTTTTTGCCGAAAATGCCTGCACCGTGAAGATTGGGGATTTCCGTGTACCCATAGACCTCACTATTCTCCACAATTTCACGGACTTTTAGCAGATCCTCGGCATCACACATAATAAGAAGTAATTTCATGGATATTCCTCTTTGAAAACATAGGCCTTTCAATATGGTTAGATCAACTTTGCTTCCAATGATGGAGCGGCTGCCCCCTCATGGTCATTGTAACTCTTTTTTAAAACCCAAGCATAAAAAGCGATCCTCCCACCACAAATCCAAACGCCAGGTCGAACGCCTTGATGATCACAAAATCTTTAACTCTGTGCGAGAGCAGAGGGAGCATCCCGTGGCCGTCCTGAACGATGGACGAAGTTACCAGCACGGAGAATGGCATCACGCCTTCCGCGTAGAGCATGACAAATACGAGATGGGGCCCGGATTCTGGGATTATGCCGAGCAAAGCCCCCATCAGTAGCACCCAGACCATGTTTTCGTAGATAAAAGCTTCCATGTTCCAGAAGTTCAAACCCACGTGCACAAGGAGCAAGGCCCCTAAACTCCAGAAAAAAAACCTTAAGAGGTGTTTCTTGATGATGTGTTCCCAGATCTGGTGGAGAAGGTAGTGTTCCGAGTCGATAGCCACAATGCACAGGGAGCACAAGAAGAGAGCGAAAAAGGTCAAGCGTTTCCAATTCCAAGCGGCAGAACCGATTTTTCCAAGCATAAACAAAACCAGCAGCAACCCGGTGAGCACAAGAAGAAGAAACCTCGTGAAGGACAGCGACCTGATATGGTCAAGGAAAAGTGCCCAACCGAAAACAAGGATGGTCTCCCCTGTGTCATCTTCTTTGGCGCTGCAATATTCGCAGGCCTGCTCATCGCAGGATTTGCATGGTCGAATGTTCAGGATGGGAATTAGCCTGTCAGTGAGCCGCGCAAAAGCAATCCCCAGGACAAACAGCAGCGCGAAAATGGCCAGCGCTGTCCCAGGAAAGAGGGAGAGCATCACGAACGCCTCGTCTCCTGACGTGGCGATCATCCCGCCCACCAGTGCCCTAAAAGTGATGATGCAAAGTCTCCAGGCCTGGCACCGCCGGTTCGTACCGGCTCGCGACCAGACGCGGTTCCCAGCGCCGTGACCGAGACCAGCGGCCGTTAAATGCCCGCGGAATACCCCGTATGGCCTCCGATAACGGAAGCCCCGATTTCTTCCGTGGCACGGTTGGCATCGCGCATGATCTGTTCCAGGAGATCTTCGTCTTCCAGGCGGGGAGGCACCAGAACGAAAAGCTGAATCCACCTGGGCGTTACCCCCCTGGAGGCAAGATCATTGCATGCCACGTGCACGGCCCCAGCCACTCGATGTTGCCTATGGCACCGACAATGGGATCGACGTGAGAGGCCAGGAGATCATTCCCAACCCGTGTCAGCGCCACATCCTCGCCGAAAACGGCTCCCAGGATAATGTCTGGGTCAGCATTTTGGATAAAAGGAAAGACACGTCTCTGCAGTACATCGAATGAGAATTTCGACATTATATCCCTTTAAATATTAGATGCTGTTATTCCATTGATTTTTGTGAATTGTTATTGAGGGCGACGCTCATAGCGTATGGTCAAGTTTCCAATCTGCTCTTCTGTCAGAGCTGTTCCATACCACCACTGAATCTGTTCAGGTGCCTCGGTGTTCAGGGGAATCCATTTATCTCCTTTTCTGTTCAGATACACCCATCGCAGCTTTTCAGGGACAGCAGGAGCCACGCCTTCCCAGTTCTTCACCTTACCGCCTTCAAAGACCATCATGGGTACTGATTGGCCCTTCTCAATCAGCTTCATGGCAGCGTTCGCGTGGCAATCACCACACGCCCGGCCCTTTTTCTGTATGGCGTGGGTATAATAGGGAGCATAAACGATGAATTTTTTGTCGTTACTAACAATGCTCATAGCAGTCCCGGAGGTAACCTTTCCATTGTAATTTATGAGAAGCAGCCAGCTCTGCATCGGGAAAAATATCCCTTTTCTGCTTCCTGTCTTCAGGAACGTATCAAAATGACAATTCATACAGGCCACTGTATTGGACACATGGCAGGCAGCGCAGTCAATCTTGTCTCCGTGCGCCTGGTGAGCCTCAATGGATTTATCAGCAGTATGGCAGGTTGTGCACGAGACTTTCAAAGCTTCAGGAGCACGCATTGAATGATAAAAATCGCCGTCACCGTGGACATCCTCACCCTTATGACACTCAGCACAGGTCATGCCCTGAGCCACGTGGAGATCGAGTTTCCCCTGTTCTTTGCCGAACTTGAAAGTTAATCCTGCCCTGCTGTGGCATTTCAGGCAGGTTTCCATATCCTTTGCCCTGGCTGTGGTGAAGAAAAACTTCTTCCCTTTTTGTTCTGCATGGCAGGCGTCACATGTCTGCACGTGACAATTCTTGCAATCGAGCTGAGCGTAAGGGATTTTTGTTATGCTCATGAGGCCGTCATCTCTCTCGTAGCAGTATCGCATTCCCTCCCCTGTAAAGTGGAGGCTCTTTTCAAAAAAAGAGTGCTGGCCCTCAGCCAAAGCCTGTCCTCCAATCCCCATGGAAGCAAAAATAACAAAAAAGATCATCCATACTTTTCTTCCGTTTTTCAACTCCATCCTTTACCTCCTTTCATGCGGTAGCCACCATGAATATTATTACAAGCGGCCAACTTTTTTAAGAAATTTTCCTCATGTAAAACTTCTTGCCCTCATATTCCACATCGAGAAGAAGGCCTTGCGCGATTAACCTGTGAACAGTGGACCAATTAGCATTCGCTCGTTCCAGGAATCGGCCCACGGCTTCCTCTCGCATAGGGTGTACCGAGGTGATGGCCAGCAGGCCTTCAGTAACGTTTCCTGTACAGGCGAAGGCGTTACCTTCATATCCGATAAGATACTCAACGTGATCAACACTTTTGCCAAGGATATGATAAGCCCTGTTGATGACTTCCTCGTCGGGCGCTCGTACCCACTTTTCTGCGGGGGGCCTGGTAGGGATTGAAACATAGGCCCTGGCGGGTCGCAGCCTCGCCAGAAAGTCGGCGATTTTTCTTATATGGTCATCCTTGTCATTGATACCTTCAATGAGCATGGTCTCGGTTACCAGTTCACCCTTGAAGACCCTGGCAAATTCAACCATTCCATCCATAATCGAAGAAAGCGACAATGCTCGATGTGGCCTGTTGATTCGGCGCCAGACATCCCCCCACGCAGAATCCACCTTGAGCGAGACCCAGTCCGCTTTCGCAAGTTCCTCTTTCACGTCATCCCGCCAGATGAGTGAGGCATTTGTAATGACAGCGATCTTGATGCCCAGGGATCTAAACAACTCAATCTCTCGTCCGGCGTTGATATCCAGGAAGGTCTCCCCGTCGGGAACAAAGCTGAGGTAGTCGATGGGCTCCCCCTGTTCCCTTGTTGCTTCAATCTTCTCCTGCACCTCGTGCCTGATCTCCTCCAGCTCATAAAATGCCCGGCGCTCGACCTCCATGTTTCTGGTACGTCCTAACTGGCAGTACACGCAGGAGTAAGTGCACACCTTGGGCGGGATGTTGTTGATCCCCAGGCTTCGCCCCAAGCGCCTAGATGGGACCGGCCCAAAGGCGATCATGGAATCGTTTTTCGTGTTCAAAGCCATTACCTCTTTCGGCATTCATCGCGCCATGAGAATTTGCGCCTGATCTAGCAGGAGCGATTTCAGGCGATCGAGGGAAATAGTATAAGCCTGAATTGGAATCCCCATCCAGTCAGAATAGTCCAGCAGTTCCTCGGGCCGTTCCTCCACGTATCGATCCCAGATGCCTATGCCATCGAGAACGATCGCTCCGCCCGTGTGGCGGGGGAAATTTTCATTGGCCAGACCTTTATCCCAATCCTTGAATACAAAATGTCTGTAGAGAATCCAGCCAGGGGTCATCCACCACACTTTTTCCCCTTTGCTTATTGTTTCGCGCTCCTGTTCGCTGGCAAGCATGTCTATGCAATGGGTAGCCCGAACTTTTGAGACGTTGGGGCCCTGTTCCTCGATAATTTTTTCCATGGTGCGCAGGGGATTCCTGGCATTCACGTAGCAGAATTTGCTCCCGTAGACCACAATTACTTTCTCTGCCAACTGCTTTGCCCTCTGTGTCCGGTCGATGAGCTGGCGCTCGAGTTCCATTGGCCGTTCGTGAAGCCCGGGCGTGGTGTACAAAATCTTTCGCGCATCGAGGAACCCCTGCTTTCTTAAATACCCGAGCTCAGGATTTAATGTCCCGCAGCTGACAATGGCGAAGTCGGAAAAAGAATCTTTGCTCATTTTTTCTCCAGGAAAAAAATCTCTCTCGTCGAACAGGATGGCGCTTGTTTCAGAAGTGTAGAACTAACCACAGCTTTATTTAACTTCTTCCTTGAAACTCTCGATGTACTGGGTTGCTATGTATGTTGTATCTCCCTTGAAAAAGCTTTTTACCACCACGTAATGGTCTGTGACTTACTCGACGGTGCCGAGATAAGACTCGACTCAGGAAATGGTGTAAATCCTCAGTATCTTGCCAACAAATCTTTTCAATGCCTCTTTCATCTTACCCCTCCTTTCTCTTTCCCAATGCTCCAGGTCATTGAATGAATCTCCTCCATGGTGCCAGTTTTCGATTAAAACAATCTTTGTCAGCTTTTCTCCAGCTGAGCATCTTGCCTGAGATTCCCCCTGTTTTCCTTTGGAATCCCGTGGTATTCGATCTTTCATATTCACCCGACTCTTCTGTAAACCCCTTGATATCTGTAATTGGCAGATTTGCTCTCTCTTCCTCGTCAATATGTTTCAACACAAGGTAATCGCCATCTACCCGTTCAATAACACCAGAATCTGTCCCTGACCTTGTCTGGATCTTTATCCTCTTGCCAATGAAGATCTTTAAAAGGTCTTTCATCTCGGTTCCCTTCCCTTCTATAGTGCTCAATACAATTAATGGGATGGACGTGTTGAGCTAAACCCCGTATATCATGTAGCAATCTCTGCACTGCCTGGGAAGATTACTGACTGAACCAACTTCTTTCTTGTCCGGCTCACTGTCTTGATATCTGACGGCATCCATCACGGCGTCCAAGTCTTCTTTCAAGGCGTTTTGTCTTTGATAAAACGCTTCGCGGAATTCGCGATAAGCATCGGAATTCCATATCTCCGATAAAGGTTGCTGGTTTACATTCCCGTAGATGACACGAACAGGATACCCTCTTTTCTCAGAGCCTCTACTATCCGGTTCCTGATCCTCCCTCAGGGGGATATTGGTGAACACGCAGCTGGACACCGAGCCATCGTGCGAGATAAAGCAGGATTTCAGCACGTTTTCCGGGCAGACCGGGAGGGGCATCTCAAGGAATGGCTTATAGAAAAAGAGCCTGATACCTTTTCTTTCGGCGCTGGCCTGAACACTCTTCAATTTCTCCTCGTAATAGCTCTTTTTGGGTTCATCAAGAAAAATCGCCTCGTTTTGGAGATCAGGCACAGGCATAAAGGTAAGATTGCTGCAGATTATTTCTTTGGCACCCACTTTTTTTGCATACGGGATGAGAGAATCCAGGTTTTCGAAGTTGGATCTCAAAAGCAGATAAGCGAGATAAACAGCGGGCAGCGGGACATGTTTTCGCTCTTTTTGCTCTTTCATTATAAGGAGGGATTCGGTGATGCGCTCGAAATCTGTCCCCTCCCTCAGGCGATCATGGGTTTCGGATTTCGTGCCCGCCAGACTGATACCCAGGATATCCAGTTTAGCATCTATGAGGGCGGCTATTGTATCTTCATCCAATGTCATGCCGTTGGTGGTGGATCCTACCATACATCTTGATTTCTTGGCCGTTTCGATCATTTCGAAAAGCCTTGGATGCAGAAAAGGCTCCCCCCAACCCTGCAGGAAGATCAAGTCCGCATGTTTAAAGGCAGGGACGCTATTGTTGAATGTCTCCATGTGCATGGAGCCGCGGCGCCAGCATTCCTTGAAGATAGTATTAGAACAATAAAAACACGAGGCATTGCACCGGCTGGTGACTTCAACCTGAATCCACTCCAGGGAAAAGGGATCTTTTCTGCGACGAAAAAGACTGAATAAACCCATTTACTTAAATAAACCTTCTCAATTCACTGAGAGGCTAGCGATCAATCAATGATTTTCCCACCCTCCAGGTTTCCCCGGGCATAGTGCTGCAGCACATTTTCAATGCTCCCGATCACGTTATCGATCCACTGGATGTGTAATTTCTTCAAGGCTGCCTGGGCATCCTGCTTGATCCCCCCGCAGATCACCACCCTTACCTTCTCTCGATGCAAGAGGTCGGCAAGCCTACGCGAATCCAATCTGGGAAAGTGAAGGGTTTTTCTCTCCACAATGGCACCATTATCCGCCACGGTGGCCACCACCATCTCGCTGGCGTGGTCGCACCTGGGGGCGACCCTCTCGTTGAGCTGGAACACGGCGATCTTTTGCTTCATGCTTTCAGCAAACTGCAAATGTCGTACCATACGCATCCTGAATATGGATAAGGATGACTCTTGTTAACCATATTCATTGAAGGGAAACGAGAGAGGATGAGCTACTGGATTCGAGTGGTTGCAAATTCAAAACAAATTCAGACCGGAAATTTTATTGATACTGATGCATGTAAGGGTTTTCAAAAGGGATGCAACAATGTTGCAAATATGCATCATGTCTCACTTCTGCGGGGAAAGCCGGTATTTTCTCATTTTCCGCCAGAGCGTGGTGCGGTGGACATGGAGGGAGCGGGCGGTCTCCTGGATATTCCACCCATGGACCTTAAGGGCCTCCAAGATGGCCTTCCCTTCTTTGACGGCGAGAGGGTCGGCGGAGGGTTGGATGGAGGGTATCCGGGCGGGCGGCCGGAGGGGGCCGCGGGCCGTGGACAGGGTTTCGGGCAGGTTTTCCTTGCGGACATTGTCTCCCCGGGCCAGAATCACGGCGTGCTCGATGATGTTATTGAGCTCCCGGACGTTGCCGGGATATGGATAATTGAGCAGGATCTCCATGGCGTCGGGGTTGACACCCTGAATATCCTTGCCCTGGCTTTGGGCGTACTCAGCGATGAAATGCTCGATGAGGAGGGGGATGTCGGATGGGCGCTCCCTCAGGGGAGGAAGCTCCAGTTCGAGGACTTTCAGGCGATAGTACAGGTCTTCCCTGAAGTCTCCCTCCTGCACCATCCGGTGTAAATCACGATTGGTGGAGGAGATGATGCGCGTGTCCACCCTGACCGGGTGGGTGGAACCCAGAGGGTAAAATTCTTTATCTTCCAGGACCTGGAGCAGCTTGGCCTGGAGATCCTGCGAGAGGTCGGCGATCTCGTCCAGAAAGATCGTCCCACCTTGCGCCAGCTGGAACCTCCCAGGCTTGTTGTGCCTGGCGTCGGTGAAGGCTCCTCTCATGTAGCCGAACAGCTCCGACTCCAGGAGGTGATCCGGCAGGGCCGCACAGTTGACCTTGATGAACGGGCCTTTCTTTCTGTGGCTAAGATTATGAAGGGCACGGGCAAGGAGATCTTTCCCCGTGCCCGTTTCTCCCAGGAGGAGAACGTGGGCATCGGACTCCGCCATCACCGGTAGGACGGCAAAGAGGCCTTCCATCTTCTCGTCTTTTCCGATGATGTCCTCAAAGGTGTAAGAGGCCTTAATCTTCTTTTCCAGGGCCAGGTGAGCTGAGATATCCTGGAAGGATTCCACCCCTCCCACGATGTTCCCCTCTTCATCCCGCAGTACCGCAGCGGTGATTTCCACAGGGATCTCCCTGTTTCTCTTATCCAGGATCTTGATTTTGACCCTGACAAAGTTCTTCCCGCTCTCCATGGCCCGCTTGAGGTAACATCGATGATAGCACAGATCGGAGCGGAAGATCTCATAGCACCTGCGGCCCAGGGCCTCTTCCCTATTGAAACCGGTGATTTTTTCCGCCTGGTGGTTGAAGAAGGTAATCCGCCAGTCAGTGTCAACGGTAAAAATCCCCGTGGCGACGCTATCAAGGATTTGCTGGTAATCGATCATCTTGTTGCACTTTCCGCCTCTTATCCTTATGCCTTAAAATACCACAAAAAGGGAAGAAATGGAAAGGCAGGAGTGGAGGGTGGGTTCTCATCCAAGCAGTTGCAATTTTAAAAATAATAAAAGTGCAATGTTGACGATAATTGAGGCTATTCAGAGGTTTTCGGTGGAGAGTGCAACCATGTTGCATTATTGAAACCAAATAGAAGCCCATGGCCAATGCTGTATCGTCGAAACAAGAATAGCATTTCCTTACTGTGATAAAAGATACCCATTTATAATAATGTATTTTGTGATGTTGGCATATGTCTTGCTAACTTATCTGGATGGAGATGACCGAGCTGTCGGGGGGAAGTTGGGTTTACGAGTCTATTTCGCGGGATATCGGGATATTTTAAAGAAGGGGAGGATTTTTATGAAAGTAGCTGTCAGTGCTTCCGGTGCTTCACTGGATGCGCCGGTTGATCCAAGGTTCGGGCGATGTCCCTACTTTCTCATCATCGACACGGACACCATGGAGTTTACTGCCATTGAGAACTCCAGCGCCGCGCTTGCGGGAGGTGCGGGCATCCAGTCCGCCCAGCAAATGGCGGAGGAGGGCGTGGAGTACGTGCTGACCGGCAATTGCGGCCCCAATGCCTTCAGGACGCTCTCCGCGGCGGGCATCAAGGTGATCACGGGATGTACCGGGGTCATCAGAGACGTGGTCAATCAATTCAAGAGCGGCCTCTACACGGCTGCCAGCGATCCTAATGTGCCCGGCCATTTCGGCATGTTCGGCGCCCCTCCTGGGCCGTCGGTACCTGGAGGGGGGATGGGCATGGGCCCCGGGGGTGGCCGCGGGATGGGCAGAGGCATGGGCCGCGGCATGGATCGTGGCCGGGGAATGGGCATGGGCGGAATTTTTCCATGGCCTCAGCCACCCGAGACACCGCAGCCGGACCGAGATGCCCCTCCAGAGAATGAAATCGAGATGTTGAAACAACAGGCACAGGACCTGACACGGCAACTCCAGCGGATCGAGGAGCGCATCCGGGACCTGGAGAAGAAACAGTAGCGCCAAGGGGCGAAAGCCTCATTAATAGTGCGAAGAGGTTTGCCATAAGGGGCATTTGGTTTGGAATTCCTCTCACGTACTTATATGGAGTAATTTCATGATGCATGATGGCTGTCTGTGGAGGTCAACTCCTCCATTCAAAGGCATTTTACTTGATCCGCTTTATTATGGAAAACTCTAATGGATAACCCAGAGTCTGATTTTCATTGCAGGGCTATGTCTTTCACTTACAAGCTCCGGGATTTCTTTCTTCCCCGTATGAATATCTTGAGGGAAGTGGATATAAGACCGGGATTTCATGTACTCGATTATGGTTGTGGTTCCGGGAGCTATATAGTCGCTGCTTCGGAATTAGCGGGCGAATCGGGGAGAATTTATGCCCTGGATATCCACCCACTGGCAATTCAGATGGTTCAAAAGATTGTTTTCAAGAAGCAATTGACGAATGTGAAAACTATTTTATCCAACTGTAAAACTGAATTGCCGGATAATAGTATGGATGTGGTTCTCTTATATGATACATTTCACGACCTTGGCGATCCCGATGGAGTTCTGGAAGAGTTGTATCGCGTTTCGAAACCACAAGGGATCCTATCCTTCAGTGATCATCACATGAAAGAAAATGAGATATTATTGAAAGTGACAAACAGAGGATTATTCAAGCTCTATAAAAAAGGCAAAAGAACATTCAGTTTCCTGAAAGAAGAAAAGCCTGTTACGATGAGCAGTGAAGCAATCCATCATTAGAGCGGGAGGAACGCATAAAAACCATAGGTCTTCTCGGCGGCATGAGCTGGGAGTCCTCCATCGAATACTATCGCGTCATCAACGAGACGGTGAGAGAAAAGCTCGGCGGGCTCCACTCCGCTAAAAGCATACTTTATTCCGTCGACTTCGCCGAGATCGAGGAGCTTCAGCACCAGGGTAAGTGGGATGAGGCCACCCAAATGCTGATCGATGCGGCAAAACGTGTGGAGAAGGGCGGCGCGGATTTTCTGCTCATCTGCACCAACACCATGCACAGGATGGCGGACGACGTGCAGCGGCATATCCGGATACCCCTCCTGCACATCGCCGATGCCACCGCCGAGAAAATCAAGGCCCGCGGCCTGCGCCGGGTGGGTCTCCTGGGAACCAGGTTCACCATGGAGGGAGATTTCTACAGGGGAAGATTGACGGAAAAACATGGAATGGACGTTATCATTCCAGATGCACAGGGGAGAGCAACCATCCATCGCATCATTTATGACGAGCTGTGCCGGGGCAAAATAAACCAGGCATCCAGGGAACAATGTTTAAGGGTGATGGAGCACATAGCAGCCGAAGGGGCGGAAGGCATCATCCTGGGATGTACCGAGATCGGCCTGCTGGTTAAGGATGAAGACAGCCCCATCCCCCTGTTCGATACCACGAAGATCCACGCGGTGGCTGCTGTAGAATACGCCCTCAAGTGAAGGATCCATGAGAGGACATGGTTATGTCATTTCTCCTCATCCCTGGGAGAAAAGCGCTATTACCTGATGAAACCACTGAAAATATTCTTTTACAATGCCTTTTCCCACGTCTACGACGCGGTTACTGCGTTCCACTCGCAGGATCCCCATGGAGGGCTGCGCAGGGAGTTTGTGAATCGCTCTGAGACTGCGGAGGGGGAAAGGGTTCTGGATCTCTGCACGGGCACAGGATCGACAGCCGTGGAAATGGCCCGGCGCGTTGGCGAAAGAGGGATGATGGTGGGCGTGGATTTCTCCCGCGGCATGTTGAGAAAGGCCCGGGAGAAATCGCAGCGGAGGGGGCAGTCCAACGTATGCTGGGTGGAAGCCCTGGCGAACCGACTCCCGTTTCGCACCGCGAGCTTCTCCACGGTGACTTGCTGCTATGCACTGTATGAATTGAAAGACTCCCGGCGCCGCGAGGTATTCAACGAGGTTGTCCGGGTGCTGGTAAGGGGAGGGACACTCATGGTGATGGAGCACGAGACACCTGTCAATGTGTTCATTCGCTTTCTCTTTTACCTGAGGATAGTCCTGATGGGATCATTCACTGCGCTGAGATTTGTCCGGCATGAATTGTCCATCATCGGTGAATATTTTCCCTCTGTGAACAAGTACACTCTTCCATCTGGAAAATCCAAGATCATCATTGCCCGGAAAGAAAAACCATGATCACCGTCCAGTTTATCACGGCATTAATCCTGATTTTCTTCATCGCCGTGGTGATGACCATGGTGGGCCGCGGAGGGGGTAACTTCTACGTTCTCGTCCTTGTCATCAGCGGGGTCGCCATGCACCAGGCGGCAGCCACAGGGCAGTTTATCATGTTTTTTGCGGCCCTGGGCGGGATGCTCATCTTCCAGAAACACAAGTCCATTGCATGGCCCATGGCCGTCTTTATCGGCTTGACCACCAGCCTTATGGCTTTTGTGGGCGGGGCTGTTGCATACCAGTTCACCGGCAAAACACTGAAATTCATCTTTGCCGGGATGTTGTCCATGGCGGGACTTATCATGCTTTTTCCAGTAAGAGAAAGGCGGATTTATTCTGAAAACCGCGCGGGCTGCTGGATGATGAGAGCCGGTGGGATGGAATACAGGGTGAACCTCTTTGGGGCCCTTCCCTTCGCACTGGCTACCGGCTTTGCTTCAGGCATGGTAGGGGTATCCGGTGGGTCATTCCTGGTGCCGCTCATGGTTCTGGCCTGCGGGCTCCCCATGCATCTGGCCGTTGGGACCACTTCATCGATGGTCGGGGCAACAGCGTTCATGGGTTTCCTGGGGCACGCATTGCATGGGGAGTTTGATCCCGCATCGGGTATCCCGCTGGCAGTAATTGCAATTGTCGGCGGAACCATAGGCGGACAGTTTGCCATCAAGACCCGTCCGAAGAGCCTCAAGATGATCTTCGCCTTAACCACCCTGGCAGCAGCCGGATTCATGCTGGTTAATGCCTCGTTGTCAGATTGAGTTGATACTCTGAATCTTTTATGCTTCAATGAGAACCAAGGAGAGAGATATAAAGGAGATCGATCATGTGCCAGGCCACCATCTATAATAACGATGAAGCGATCCTGAGCGAAGTCGTTTCCCTACAGCGAACCGATGAGGGATGGCTAGCTCAGCGGCTCTTCGAGGAGCCCAGGATCTTCCAGGGACGGATCGAGCGAATCGACTTTCTCAAGCACACCGTCGTCCTGACGAAGGAGGTGTCATGAATCACGACTCAGTGCGGGAAAAGCTAAGGATACTGTTGACCCACTGGGTGGAACATAACCGGGAGCACGCGGAGGAGTTAAGGCGATGGGCTGCGCAGGCTGAGCAGGCTGGCGAAATGGAAGTTGCTTCGCTCCTGAACGACGCAGCGGCGGAAATGGAAGGGGTAAACAAAAACCTCCTGGCAGCCTTGGGAAAAATCGGAGGTCCCCTGAAAGATCAACGGTGAGAAGAGGGCCGGGGCACCACCTGCAGGACAGCTTGAACGTGGACAATGATATTGCTTTATCGCAAGAATTCTCCATACGCTGAAAGAATCCACAAGGTGAGATTACTATGTACAGGGCAATGTTGTTCATAATCTTTATGATATTGTTTACTCATGCAGTGCATGCGCGGGGAGTTGAACTTACCATCGTCTATGACAACAATCGATTTAACGAAGAATTAGAGACGAGATGGGGCTTTTCCTGCCTGGTAGAGGGGCTCGAGAAGACTGTGCTTTTCGATGTGGGCGGTGAAGGTCCTGTTCTTATCAATAACATGAAGAAACTTCACATCGATCCTGGAAAGATAGAAGTGATAGTTCTTTCTCATGTACATCATGACCATATCGGCGGGTTGCCTGATTTTTTAAAAAGAAATCCTTATGTTACCGTTTATATGCCAAAATCTTTCCCTCAAGATAGTAAGGATCAGGCCATGAAAGCGGGTGCAAAACTGGTGGAGGTGCAGAAGCCCGCTCGAATCTGTGAGGGCATTTATGTGACAGGGGAACTGGGAGACATGATAAAAGAAGTGTCTCTGGTTATCGAATCAAGAAAAGGTTTGATCCTCGTCACCGGCTGTGCGCATCCGGGGATAGTCAATATCGTGAAAAAGGCAAAGGTCATGTTCAAGACCGAAATTTACTTGATAGCAGGGGGATTTCATCTAAGCGGGATGGGCGCCCCGCAACTAAACGGCATCATTCGAGAGATAAAGGACGAAGGGGTGAAGAAAGTAGCGCCATGCCACTGTTCAGGAGATCTGGCCAGAAAACTGTTTGAACAAGTTTACGGAGAGGACTTCATTCTTGCAGGTGCGGGGAAAAAGATACGAATACAAGATGGTTTCTAATTACTCCATGCTTCAATTCCCTTTTTCAAGGGGTCAGAACCAAAAAAAAGGAGGCAAACATGAGCGTACCTACGATTTTGAAAGGGCACGAATTCTTGCCATCTCAGGGTGGAGGATGTGGACAGGATCAGCAGGTTTGCGGAGAGGCGGGCATGCGAGCGTAACGATGTGATCTTTAAGCACGGGGAGAAGGCGGAAAAGGTGTACTTGCTCCTGGAAGGGAGTGCACATCTTGGTCTGCCCGCGAGGCCGGAAGAATTTCTTGTCCTGGTCTCAAGGGTCGAAAAGGGCGACCTTTTCGGACTTTCCTCGCTGCTTGGGTCTGATCGCTATATTCTCGCTGCTCAGTGCTCCGAAAAGTCAGAAGTGCTGCTCATTGATGCAAAGAATTTACGAAACCTCTTGGAGTCGGACTGCATCATAGGATTTTCCATCATGAGCGAGGTTGCCAGAGCCTATTACGACCGATACATCGCATTGCTCAATCGTCTTCAAAGCATCGTTCTGCAGATCCCCCTGATTTCCTGACTTGGTATTCAGATGGTGAGGCTGTCCATGGAATCGATATCCAGGAGATCGAAGCGGTGCTTGAGGATGTGAAGCCTTCCCTTACGGCTGATAAATTGGGTTGCATTCCCCTGGAAAAGCAAGAAAGTTTGTAGGGGATATTGTCCCAGAGGGTGAAGCAGGGCCGCACGCAGATGATTCTGATTCACCGGGCACTCGGTTATGGGTTGAGTTCTTTCTCGGAAGCGTTGAAGAATCAGAAAAGACGATTCAGGTGAATGCATTGACCTATGAGGAGTAAAGGCGGGAGGAAAAGTGCTTGGGGTGGTGGTCGAAAAGTGTAGCACCTGATTCGAAATTAAACAATAACGTTACGATTGGTTATCAAGTTGAACGAAGACCGTCTCGCCCATCAAGCAAAATCGGGCTCAAAGTTTCTCTTGCTCATCATTCATCGATCTGCCAAGGAATTTTTAGGTGGCTTGCCAATATCCGGACTTTCCAAAACAGTAAGATATTTAATTTAATAGGCGTTTGTGAGAGTCGCGAAGCGCATTCTCATAAACGGCGACATGAATTAAACCGCTGGGTTATTGCCGATGGGCCTGATTTTTGATTATGGGGATTCAATGAGAAAGGGATGGTAAAGCAATGCAGTTTTTTGAAGGGCTGGTGATCAGGACATTGAGGATAAAGGCACAATAAGCGCTTGTAATACTGGGAGCGGTGTAATGAGCGGGCAAAATTCCTGTCTCAGGGCGCAGGTATCCCAGAGCGCTCTTTGAGGCTGTGTGAGGAAGGAGTTGTGTTGGGTCATACCATGCAAGGCTCATGATGAGTCCATGATGGCTGGGGGCGCTTGGATGAGAAGAGCGCAGAGTTTCATGCGAACGAGCCTTCCTCCGCATTGTGGGCAGACGGTCAGATCGATACCGGCACGGTGAGCATGAGCTCCTGCCAGGGTTGAGTGCTGGTGTCAGATTCTTCTTTGTGGTTTCCAATGGATTGTGTATTTATGGGTAGCGGTTGCGTGTGCAGGATCAAGCGTCGAGCCTCTTCGAGCCTGGTTTTTGCATTGCATGGAGCCATCAGCCCATAGTGGAGGATTCTGACAAAACCCTGGGGCAGAACATGGAGGAGGAAGCGCTGGATAAACTCGTGAGCGGAGAAAGTAACGAGCCTGTGTTTCCCTGGGATGGCGTTGTCCCTGGCGCGGAAAGTTACTTTCCCGTCTGCCATGCGCACCAGCCGTTGGTTGGAGATGGCTACCCGGTGGGTGTAGCGGCTGATATACTGGAAGACGTGTTGAGGTCTGCCAAAGGGCTCTTTGGAATAGACCACCCATTTCTTGCGTCTGAGTTTTCTTACGAAGCGGCGGAACATCTGTGGAGATTGCAGGTAGTGGAGAGCGCCCTCAAGATGAAGTTTGCCTTCGTGATAGGCTTGTTCGAGAGCTTCGATGAGCTTGCCCCGGAAGATCTTTGACAGTGCTCTGACTGGCACGAGGAAGGTGTTTTTTGAGGAAATCCATC
Organism: uncultured Thermodesulfobacteriota bacterium; assembly: GCA_964611635.1. GTDB lineage: Bacteria > Desulfobacterota > JAFDED01 > JAFDED01 > JAFDED01 > JAFDED01. The sequence goes on along the minus strand of CAZTAS010000112.1, from coordinate 2,877 downwards.
GAGGTGTGGATGGATCCATTCCCCCTCCGGTGGCCACGATATGCAGATGAGGGTGGAACTGGAGCTCCTGATCCCAGGTATGAAGCACGGCGGTAAATTTCACGTGAACTCCCAGTCTTTTATACCCTCTGGCAAGCTCAAGAAGGGCCCTGGAGGCAGCGTGAAACAAGATGTGATACAGGAGTTCTTTGTTCTGGATGGCCAGGGGGTTGAGATAATGGGGGAGGGTGAAGACCATGTGGAAGTAATGGGTTGGCAGCAGCCTTTCCATGCGCTTGTGGAGCCATCTTGCCTGCTGCAGACTCTGGCATTTGGGGCAGTGGCGATTACGGCAGGAATTGTATGAGATGCGGATGTATCCACATCCATGCTCACACACGTCAATGTGTCCCCCAAGCCTTGCGGTGCGGCACAGCTGGATTGCGCGCATGGCTTTTTTCTGCTGCGCGGTGAGGGGATGGGTGCTTTGATACTGGTGGCCATGGAGACGGAAGATATCCGCGACTTCCAGCGGTGGCCGGTGCTGTGCCCCGCTTTGGCGAGCAGATCTGGATTCCTGCATGAGGGCTTAGCTGGTAGGGGAGTCAGGAGGAATATGGATTGAATCCAAGGGGCTGCACACGTGCCCCAGGAGCCGACCCGTCATATGGGTATAGCGGACGGTGGTCCGGATGGAGGCGTGGCCCAGGAGGGCCTGAATCACCCGCAGGTCACAGCCGGCTTCCAGAAGGTGAGTGGCAAAGCAGTGGCGCATGGTGTCCATGGTGATCCTTTTTGAGAGCCCCACCTTGCGCACAACCTTCTGCATGACCTGGCTGACCGATGTGGTAGTAATGGGGCGGTGGGGTTTTTGCCCGGGAAAGAGATACCCACCTTTCGGGCGAACGATCCTGTAGTAATGGCGCAGCAATTCCAACAAGATTTCGCCGAGCATCACGTAACGATCTTTCTTGCCCTTTCCCGAGTGGATATGAATGAGCATGCGTTTGCTGTCGATATCAGTGATGCGCAACGAGCATACCTCGGATATCCTCAACCCTGCTCCGTAGGCGGTGGCGATGATGGCCTTGTATTTGAGGGAATCGATGGCCTCGAAGATGGTCAGGACTTCCTCCTTGCTCAGGACATCCGGGAGGGTTTTCGGTCGCTTGGGGTAAGGGATGTTCTCCACTACCTCCGGCCGCTTCAGAGTGATCCTGTACAGAAACTTGAGTGCACTGAGATAAATTCCTTGAACTGCTGGAGATACCTTTTGCTCCTCAACCAGATGAAGAAGGAAGGCTCTGAGTTCCTCCTCCCCCATGTCTGACGGGGAGCGCATGAAGTGCCTGGCGAATTCACCAGCGCATCGCAGGTAAGCCCTCTGAGTATGCGGGCTGTAGCCCTTTAAAGAGAGATCCGCTTTCATTCGATCACGTAGCTTTCCCATCGTTAACCTCCTGATTTGGAAATTTTTAATTGTAAGTATAATGGGAAAAGCTACACGGAAGCGCTCAATTAGCCGAGAGAAAATATCTCAGTGGGCTTGGTCTTAGAAAAAATTCAGAAAAGGTGTGCACCATGGTGGGCTTATGGCAGGTTAGTGGGCAGCCGGAGACAACTCCACCGCGAAGCGGTTTAGTTCATGAAAAGCATATCAAAATCTTGAATCAGATCGAAATGAACGAAATGAGAAAACGCTCTGTCGATTACAAATTGTAATCTTTAGCAGCAAAGAGCATCTCCAGAATAACTCTTTCAGGAAGCTATACGTAACATCTCAGGTGGTAAACTATCCACAAAATACGATGGGGACATCCGGGAACACACATGCCATCTGCTATCACCGATGATAAGCTCTCAGATGAGGATACAATTAATATTCTCACTTACATCCAGACTTTAAATGATTTAACAGTATATGGATATAATGACAAGTCAAAAAAGCAAGCGATCAAAAGCATAGGTTTTGTTGTGTTGGGGTGTGTTACTTCCTTTGCAATCTCGCAGTTAGTATCGTTGTAAAAGGTAAGCCTCGGTGAATGGTATCGACTCATATCCCTAGCGGGTTTATAGAGAAGGAAGGACTCACTAGAGAATCAAACAGAATGTGGCTTTTGCCGGGTCTCCTGTCCGCTGCCTATTGGGCTCTATGAGCTTAAATTTTTCATATGCCAGAGAGAAACATATATTGGAGTGGATAAGTGCAGGAAGTTCTACTCTTGCACTTCTGAGACTTGGTCTAAGACTGCTAGCGCTAAGGATTTTTCTAAATACGACTATTATGGAGAAAAGATGCTCTCTTAGCGCTTCCACTTATAAGGCTGCAGTTTCGTCAAGACTAATCAGGCAAGGATTACTGGTTGAAAGTGAGCATAGCGCATACATCACGGGCGTGGTGCCGTACCCGGTCATCTTAAATGCGTTATCAGGGCAACAATATCAATAATTCTTCAAATTCTTAAAAATGTTAACGGCAAAAATTACCAATGAAAGAAAAACGATTATTGACCCAACACCAGCACCCTTTTCTGCTTCGGCATTACCATACTGATAATATAAGGAGAGACTAATTATCAGGATTGGTAATCCAATATTGTGCAACCAAAAATGTAAATAAGATAATTTGTTGTTTGCGCAACTGGGCACTACAATATAAACGAGTCCGACTATTGCCATTGTCGTCCAACCGAGGAGTAGTATATGAGAATGAACAGTTGCTAACGCATATTCCTTTGACATAGCCATAAGAATCCCACCAACAAGGCCAACTATCATATAGATCGATGCAATCTTTACAAGATTTACCCCAACTTTGTTTTTCATTTCCATTTTTTCCTCCTAGAATTAAACCACTACCTGCTGAAGCAGGTAGATTTGTTATACGACTGAAAGTCG
>CAZTAS010000111.1:0-19800 GCA_964611635.1 uncultured Thermodesulfobacteriota bacterium | reverse complement strand
TGTTCGTGCTGTACCACTCAAAAAATGTTACTCTGATTTATACAAGTAAGCACTACATAATCTGTGGTTATTAGTTTGCTTGTCTCAAGTTGTTCTGATCGCTTAATTTTTGAGTAAATACTGAAATGATGAACCTCTCTCTCCAGGCATTATCTTTGGGGTGTCCTCACAAAGAATTTATGTTGATTATGGATCAAACAAAATGGTAAAAATCAAGAGATTTAAAGGTTCCCCAAAAGGTAATTCCTATTGACACGCAGAGCCAAGGAGAAAACCTTATGGCCCTCTGGTCATGCCACATCCTCTTTGCAGACGCGAGGAATTTCCACCGCACTTTACCGACCATTTCTTCCTGAGATCACCGCACCTATCAGGCACTCATACAAACCCGGAAATGCCCCCGATATTATGGCACCTCTTTGGAAAGTATCTTGTTACCCTTAAGATCCAGTCTGAAGATACATTGTTATGTTTGCAGATCCTTGTCGAGTATATAAACTTACTGTCCCAATCCCTGCACTCACTCCTTGATAACCTGAGAGCACATCGGTACCTTCACTATATCTGCCCGTAAGAGAGACCGCAAGTTCTCCGGTTCTTAACCAACCGCTACTAACAAAGACAATTCCCGAACCGGTTAGATTAATAGTTCCAGCGCCTGGAAATGACCAAACACCGTCAATGGTAATATCATTAAAAGGGATCGTTAGATTAAAAGGTGGCTCTAATGCTGTTATTTCCCCTGAAGCAGTCCCTATTGGAATGCCTTCATAAAGGAGATCGGATTGATAAGCGAGTCCGCTTATCATGGTCAATTCTCCCTCATGGCCATTTAAAAAAATGGGAGTCAACGATGTAAAATTTTGCACAAGCTGAACTGTCATCCCTTGAGCAATAGCGCCCTGAGCGAATAAAAAGGTTAAAAAAACAATGCCAATAACATAAATAATTATATTCTTTAGCATCTTAATCCTCCTTATCTTTTTTTGGCTTCATAGTAGATTGCTTTTACTAAAGAATCCAACGAAAGGTTATCGTCTCCCTCCTATCGGAATAAAGGTTTAGGGGATTGTGTGATCGATTTAGAGCCATTGCCAATTAACCTTCCTTGCTTTCGAGATGCTCCCGTCAAACTCACACCCCGACCCTCATTTCCTTCAGGCCCCCTCCTCACCATGAAGCTGAGTTCCTATAAGCATCGCTTCGAACACCATTATCATGTCAGAATTCTTACACCCTTTAAGTGCAGCCAGCTCCTGAAAAGCTATTTGGAAGACGAGCAAAACCTTCACGGCAATAAGCCGCCAACGGGAGCGATAAAATGTAGCCTCTCGAATCATTGTCGAAGTCCGCGAGACGCGTCTCGGCGACGATGTGGGTTGATTTCCAACAATCTCTCGTACTTGTATATAAGGCCTACGTTCATCGCTCCACGAGATTCTTGGAGAAGGCGCGACCCGTGTGGCCAGCGGGATCCCCTGTCCACTGCGAGATCTGTGAATCTTCGAGCAGTCCCAAAGGCCCTCCCCAGCGCAGCGGCATTCTGAAGTAGCTCTTCATCAGCCGCCACCGGCATGCATTGGCTAGCAATAAAGGGTTGAACAGGGTTGCACCAGCAAATATAAAGCTTTATTAGTATACAATTTAATGACTTATATTATTTTTATTGCAAATAAAATATTGTTTGTCAAGTAAAACACAACTTATTTCGCAATACATTCCTTCAACAAAAGTCGAGACATTTTTAAGATCTTTTCAGTCCCTCCTCAGGCCTTTGTCAAATGGTAAGGGGTGGCGCGCAGGGTTGTTGATCGTAATGTTCTGCGCCTTATAAAAATACGGTTCAAGGCCCCGGTTGAGAAACAGGACGGAAAGTGAAAGAGGCGACCGATGGTTGGCCGTAAGACAATCTGCGGCACGTCGCAGGGAGGTGGTAATCAGCCCTCTTTTTCCGAAACTCTTTTTGCACCCCACGTTCGACGAGTGAATGCGCGGGAATTATCCGAACATTACCTTCTAGCGTTATGCCGATAACATTATCGTGCAATGCAAGAGCGAGAGGCAGGCCAAGTGAGTGAAAACAGCAGTTTAGAGGGAGCTAGCTCAATGTGAGTTGGAGTTTAAACATGAGAAGACAAAGATTATCTACTGCAAGGATGATAGAAGGTGAGGCAACTATCCAAATGAGAAATTTAACTTTCTCGGGGTTACATTTTGACCCAGTGGGCGATGTGGAAATACAAAAGGTTGCGTTGACATCAGCGGCGAGCAACCCACTGGTTAGGGCGTATCGCACGCCGCGAGCCCGAGCTGTTTGCCCACTGGCAGTTTGGCTGCGAGCTTCGGCTGGTCGATAGGAGCCGGATCAGTCGAGAGGCTCAATGTCCGGTTGTGTGAGGGCATGGGGGTGAAATTCCCCCGCGCCACTCGACTTTTGGAAGTTCTCAAGGGCGAGAGCAGGTTTGCCGATGTTTGCAGATGTTTAAAATTTTATCCGGGAGGAATTTTTAGGATTAGGTCAAAATTATAAAAAGTCTTGGATATTTTTCGAATAGTCACTTTTATTTCATCAGTTTCAGGGTGTGAATGAAAGAGACAGCGTGAATCTATTACTTACTTGATCACTCTTAGCGCGTAATCATTTTGTTGGGTAGCCACAGGGCTATCTCCGGCCAAATGCTGATGATCACGATTCCCAGCAATAAAATGATTACAAAAGGCAGCGAGCCCAGGAGTACCCGTGACAGAGGCACGGATGGGGCGATTCCCTGGACTATGTACAGATTCAAGCCCACCGGAGGAGTAATCAGACCCACCTCCATATTGATGGTCATCACTACCCCAAACCAGATGGGGTCGAACCCATAAACCGTGATAATGGGCAGGATTATGGGAGCTACGATAAGGATAATGGCCACCGGGGGCATGAAACAGCCAAGCACCAGAAGAAAGAGGTTGATCAGTACCATCATTATCCACTTGGAGAGCCCGCTAGCGATGATAGCCTGGGTGATGGCCTGCGTGATATAAAGATTAGTCAGAACACTACCGAAAAGAAAAGAGGTGGCAATGATCATAAGGATCATGGTGCTCTCGTGTATGGTCATGTGCAGGATTTTTAGCAATGTTCTGAACGAAATGATCCGGTAAGTCACAATGACAATGAAGATTGCGGAAATAGAGCCCACGGCAGCCGCCTCGCTGGGTGTGGCCCAACCGCCGTACAAAGATCCCATAATAAGAAATATCAGCATCAAGAATGGCAATACCCTTGGCAAATACCATAGCTTTTCGCTCCAGGAGTATTGTTCCTCCATTAACAGCAGATGCCCGGCGTCGGCAAGATCATCCCCACCGCGGAGACGAAATTTGATGAACTGGACATAGGAAACCACCCAGATGCAGAAGAGAAGAGTGATAAGTGCCCCGGGCAGGACACCGGCTATGAACAGCTTTCCTATGGAAGTCTCTGTTGCTATGCCATAAACGATCATTGTTACGCTGGGAGGGATGAGAATCCCCAATGTCCCACCCGCTACAATGGCACCCGTAGCGAGGGAATCGGGAAAGCCTCTATTGCGCATTTCCGGGATTCCCATGGTCCCGATAGCCGCAGCAGTGGCAGGGCTTGAGCCGCATAAGGCTGCAAAAATTGAGCACGAGACGATATTGCTTATGACCAGTCCACCAGGCAGTCTATACAACCATCGGTGAAGCGCCTCGTACAGATCGGAGCCTGCTCGGGTGGCGGCTATGGTGGATCCCATCATGATGAAAAGCGGAATGGCCAGAAGGGAGAAATCGTTCAGGCCTTCATAAATGATGTGAGCTATAACTTCAAATTGATATGGGTCCATCCACAGTATGATGAATAAAACAGATACAGCTCCTAGTCCGAAAGCGATGGGCATCCCGCTTAGTAGTAAAACTAACGCAACTCCAGCTACAATAAGCCCTTTCACATTGGGATCCATGACGTTCTCGCTCCTTTATATGCACTGGGGAGCTCAACTATCCCCGAGCTTGCTGGCTTCATGGAAACTGGAAGCCTGATGTGGTTATTCCCGCGAAATTCGAAGAGCTTCAATCTTTTGATAAATATAGATTATGTATTGTAAAGACAGGAACGACATGCCTAATGGCAGGAAAAAATAAGGGATGGCAAGCGGGGGTCCCCACATGGACTCGGACTTCCATCCTTTGGAAAAGGCCTCCCACCACATTTCCCACCCCTTCCACGCGCAGATCAGGCAAAATAGCCAGGAGATGACCGCTGTGACCACTGTGAGACCGGCATTTATACGTGAAGACAGATGGATGGTAACCAGTTCGATATTGATGTGGGAGCCTTCCTTCAATCCGTAAGCCGCCCCAAGAAACGTGGCCATTATCACCAGGTATACCGATGTCTCGATTTCCCAGATGGTGGGGATGCGGATCATGTAACGCATGATCACCTCGTAGGTCAATATGATGGCGGCCACCAGGATTGCAAAGCTGCTGATAATCCACAGGATACGGTTGATTTTCTCGATAGCTATCGCCAACCCGGAAAACAATCTTCTCATGAGATAAGCTTCCTCCCGGCGTGAAGTCGGGCATCACATGGGCTATCCCTGTGATGCCCGACTTGCCTCCTTCGCATTATCCATGTAATTCCCTCATGATGCTTTGTTGCAAGGGTATATCACCATGGATACTCACGGCCATGATTGCCATGCTTCATAATTTTATTTTGATAAGTGAATGAGCCTTATTTCACTGCAATAGCCAGATCCAAAAGCTTTTTCCCATCCTTGACTTTCTCGGAGAAGACCTTCCATGCTGACTTCTTGGCGACCTGGGTCCAGGCATCCAGCTCCTGTGCGGTCATGTCATGGACTATAACCCCCTTTTCTTTGTAATAATCGGCTACCCGGGCATCGTCTCGAATTGTTTCTTCCAGGGTGAACTTCTCCAGGTCTTTCCCCACCTTGGCAATGATTTTCTGGTGCTCGGGTGAGAGCCGATTCCATGTCTTCATGCTCATCACCAGGGGCTCCAGCATGAACCAGAAAGTGTGTTTACGGGGAGAGGTATAATATTTCACCTGCTCGTAGATTCGGTAAGAATAAAACGAAGAAGAGGATGTGACACACGCATCGAGAATCCCGGTCTGGAGTGCAAAGTAGATTTCTGAGGACGGCATGCTGGTGATGGCGGCCCCTGCCGAGTGGAGCATCTCTTCAAACATCTTGCCAGCGGCCCGTATTTTTAGTCCTTCGATATCCGAGGGCATGATCACGGGTTTGTCTTTGCTGGCCAATCCGCCTGCGCACCAGGCCCATGTGATGATTTTGATGCCCGCATTTTCACATATTTTCTCAATTTCTTTGCCAATGGGTTCATCTTTCCAGCGCATGGCCTGGGCCTGGTCCTTGATGATACAGGGCATCAGGGTGATGGAAAATTGGGGCACTTTGCCCGAAGCATAATCCAGCGGAAAGACGGACATGTCCAGCGCCCCACGGAGCATGGCATCGTATTGGACCACTGGCTTGAAAAGTGCCTTTGCAGGATAAATCTCGAACGTGATGGCTCCTTTGGTTTGCTCTTCCACCTCCTTAGCGAACATGCGGGATACTCGGTCCCGGAAATCGCCTTTTTCAATAGTTCCACCCGGCCATTGGTGAGAAATCTTCAAGGTCATGGGCTGCGCGTGAACTATACAGTTTTTGGGATAGCCGAAGAAAGTGAAAAAAATTAAGACCAGAGCGATTGTCCCCATCTTTATCCAAGCCTTCATTTTCCTCCTCCTTTCTGATAGAGCAAGAGTGCATTATTGCATCTCTTGCAAACAGGCAGGTGCTTGCATTAGCAACCTGCACCACGAAATGTGAAAATGCCTCTCCCAGAACTATATGCGAAGCATTTTCTTAATTAAATTCCTTTGAAATTTATAATTACCTGCTTTTGATATTCAGCCATCCAAAATCTCGATTAAATGAAACACAATTAGAGATATCGGTCATACCCTCTATCCTTAAGAACATGAAAGCCGTTGATAAGCTCATGCTCTATGAATATCTGATGCATCAGCAGTGGAATTCCACCTATAGTAATCATATAGATGATTGGCTCTCCGCAGAATGTTGCTTAAAAAAATAATGGCACTAACCTGGCGCTTAGGGGCATGTTGAATGTGTCACATTGAAGTCCAATTAGGGGAAGGCGGATATCTATAGACAGCAGCAGTCAATAACAGAGATAAAAGCAGGCAGTATCGATTTGATTCAACAAGAAACTGTGATCTTGGGAAACCCTTTATAGTAAACCGCTGCGCCAATGAAAGCCCATAAGAAAAAACGAAGCAATGATTCTTTCCCCTTGAGGTCATTTAGCTAATGAAAACCACCACCTTAACAGAATTCTCCTCATTTCGGATTTTTACGAAGAATTCATACTGTTTCCTGGAGTCAGATTATAAATTTCTTATAATATAATAACTTGCATCGTGTCAATATAATAATAATTCGTTATTATTATCATGCAAGATTACATGAAGAGGCGGTTCCCCAGCCCTGTTTGATGTGAAATCCGGGGAGAAGAAATTTATAGAAAGGAGGGCCGTATATATTGGAATCGACATTCATATAAAGATCCCGTATGTCACCGCCATTGATTAGCATCAAAGGATTCTGGCAGGGGCCAATCTCGCTATCCCAAACTGGTGTTGGTCCACGGGCCGATTCATGCAAGCTGGTTAAATCAGATCGAAATATACTTTTCGATTCTCCAGCGTAAGGCCCTTACCCCAAACGATTTCCCGTCCCTCGAGGCACTGGAGGAGCGGTTGCTGGGGTTTCAATACCACTATGAACAGCTTGCCAAGCCATTCAAGTGGAAATTCACCCGGCGCGACTTAAATGCTCTGTTAAGCAAGTTCAAAACGCCTTTGCACGCCTCGGAGCGCTTGGCTGCATAGGCAAAAAATACGTTGCCGAATTTATGAACCAGTGTACTTAGTGTTATCATCGGTGAGAAAATATGCCAAAACCAGCGGTTAAAAAGTAGACCAGATGCCATTATGCGCGTATTTAACCTTTCGCTTCACGATTGCAAAATTAAGGAAGGAACTAATTTGATTTAAGCTGCAGCTCTGTTTTTTTGATTAGAAAAACAAATAGATAATTATCGATCATTAACCAATGGTTTGCTCCAGAAGCCTTAAGACATTTCCTCCAATGATCTTCTTGATCTCATCATCTGAATAGCCTCGAGCCACTAAGGCCCGGGTGATATTGGGCCACTGACCGGGATTCTCTATGTACTCTAAGTGCGTAGCCGGTAATTCTTTGAGCGCGATGGTCATATCCATGATCCCGCGTATATACTTGTGAAGGCTCACATGGTCACCAAAAAGGGCGTCTGTTCCAATGGCCACATGATCGATGCCCACCAGCTTAACAAGGTAATCAACATGATCGATGACGTCAAAGACGGTTTGCACCTCTTTATTGCTGATAAGATTGGGAACAGCCGCGATCCCGATCAGGCCGCCATGCTCTGCCATGAGCTTGATGAGATCGTCCGATTTGCCTCTTGGATTGTCGTACACGCCCCGTGCAAGGGCATGTGTACAGCAGCAAGGAGCCTTAGAAGCCTCGAAAGCCTCTTTTGTTGCAATGGGTGAGCTGTGTGAAAGATCGATCAGCATCCCCAGGCGGTTCATCCTTTCGACAACCTTAAAGCCAAAGCTGCTCAGCCCGCAATCGGTTCTCTCTGTACAACCATCGGCTATGGTGTTCCGGGAATTGTACGTGAGACCCATGCATCGGACCCCGAGCCCATACAGCACGTCCAACCTGTCCAGGTCGTTGTCGATCAGTTGGGCGTTCTCTATGTGGGGAATGACCGCAGTCCTGGCGCTTTTTTTGGCTTCCAGAATATCCTTCACAGAATATGCTCTAATCACTACATCTTGATGATGATCCATATCCGCCTGCCGCATGCCCAGATCCCAGATCACATCGTTGAACTGCCAGGGTGTGGGCGAAGAGCGCCTTGCCGGGGAATTTCCGAAACCACAAAGACAGGCGGTCATCCCGGATTGCTTGACACCTTCAAATCCGGTGGCAAGTCTCCCTGATCTTGCCCATATCTCTAAGTTTTCCATTTTCTCTGGATACACCGTCAAATGATTATGGAAATCGATGACGATGGATTCCTGATGAAGTCCCATGGCCCTTTCTTCGTCTTTAAGACTGAGCTCCACCGCGAGCTCTTCGATTCTCCCAACCACTTTGCACATTTGCACGGGGATGACATCTTCTAGCAAATACTCATAGGACATGGCATGCCTCCTTTCAAAGGATGGACTGGCGATTTTTCCAAAATTAGGCTCTACGATTGTTTGACGACAATGACTAGATCTATACTCATATTTCCTTTGCCCTGATCTTTAAAATCTCAATAGGGTCTTCATATTGCATTTGTGGTTCGAATTGGCAAGAAATAAGAGAAAACATCTCCCACTCGGTGCAATGGCTTCGGTCTTAAGCGCACGTCGGCAGATGGAAGCGGCCAGAGAGAGCTCCCCCATCAACTCTTATGCTCTCGCCAGTGATGTATTCTGACCCCTCCTCGGCTAGAAACAATACCGCCCTGGCAACATCTTCGGGTCGGCCGTATCGCTTCACCGGTATTCCACGGAGGAAGACATCCATGTACTCCTGCCCAGCAGCAGTAATGGGATCATGTTGGGGAACCTGAATGAAGCCCGGGGATACAGAGTTAACGGTGATCCCGTAAGGGGCTAACTCCAGGGCAAGGACATGCGCAGGAAAACGCATGCTGGATGAGAACTACGCGTTCATCCCCATGGATCGGAAAGAGCTCCACGGACGCCGTGGGATTAATGCATGCTGGATGGAACGTATGGGGCAGCATCTACTTTGGACCCAGCGACTCACTGGGTCAACACCCGCCCAAAATGGTTCATCACTGGGCAAACTTTTGGAATTACATATGCTCAGTGATCGATTGCTGGAAATGTATCCATTTTAAGGAAGAAGCCCCATCTCCGATAATTTCAGGGCCACGTCTCCAAGTTTAGATCTTGGAACTTCTCCCCGGTCGGCCATCCAGTGCGGATGTCCCAGCCGCGCAGCCGGTAATATTCGTCTTTGGCTTTTCGAAACTAAGCTGGGCTATCAGGTCATAGCACAACCGGGCTTAAGCTCAAAGAACTCCTAATCATACCGGATCTGGCAGCACACCCTACGCCATGACCGAACAAATTTTCTGCCAGAAAAAACAAAATATCTAAGGACTAATGTTCTTTTAATCCCATCAAGAAGCATTCAACAACAAATTGCTTCAAACCACACATTTGAAATATGGCTCTTCTTGACTTATCACCACGTCGATGATCGATGGTTTTCTACTGAGGTTTGCATCTCGCAATGCAGCGCTCATTTCCGACGGAGTGTGAACTCGAATGCCCTTGCAACCAAATCCTTCGGCGATCTTCGCAAAATCAGTTTCTGCAAAATGAACAGAAAAGTCTCGGCCAATTCGGCTTTGCTGGTTGTCTCGAGACATTCCGAGACAGGAATTGTTCATTATAGTAAAAATAATAGGCAGATTATACTGGACGGCGGTAGAAAGAGAGCTCAATGTCATTGCGAACCCTCCATCACCAGCCACGCATATGACTCGACGATTGGGATATGCAATTTTTGCCGCGATTGATGCAGGGGCACCCCATCCCATACACCCTGTGCCGCCTGGATGCCACATGGAGCCGGGGGATAGCACTTGAAATAGGTGAGACATCCATATGCGATTACCACCGGCATCCAGAATGATAAGATCGTCTTTCTCAGCAAACGATTGGATCTCATGGACAAACCGCTGGGGTAGTATGGGAACCTCGTCGGAGTATAACTCGGGTTCTTGCCCGAACCAACCTTCTCTCTCTTTGATCTCCTGAATCCAGCGATGTCGAACATCGAGATCAGGAGCTCTTTCTGAGCCGGATTTTGCATTGATTTCCGTTAGCAAGTCTTTCAGGACTCTTCTGGCATCACCCACAAGAACCATATCCACCGGGTAAGTCCACCCAGCATTCAATGGATCGATATCTACCTGGATGAGCTTTTGCGTGAGAGGATCTATGAGAGATGGCTCTTCCATCTTTGTACACTCCGGGCTAAGGCTGCAACCGATGATCAGAAGTAAGTCCGCCTCCGAAATAGCTGTATTGGCAACTTTCTGGCCATACGATCCCATCATGCCCAGTGCAAGAGGCTCAGTTTCTGGGCAACCGCCTTTGCCCAGATAGCTCGTTGCAAAAGGAATTCCAAGTCGATCCGATAAGGCTTTCACTTCCGGATATGCATTCGAGGCCCTAACCCCATTGCCACAGATCATTACAGGACTTTTAGCCTGGCTGATCATCTCCACTGCCCGGGTTATATCTTCCTTAGGGGGAATGGTTGGGCTCGCATGAACATATCCCTGGATTGGATAGAGCCGAGGGATCTTTTCCTCTAAAATTTCGTCCAGTAATACCTGATTTTTCACCAAAACAACAGCAGGACCGCATCTTCCCGTAGTGGCGTGCTTAATGGCCATCTGAACTCCTTGGGCGAATTCTTTGTCCGTTGTGGCATAGGAGGTAAATTTTGTAATAGACCGAAAAACATTCCGGACGTCAACGGATCCGTATTCCCCGCTCCCGGACTGGTAGAAGCCATGTTGCCCAAAGCCATATCGGTCCGAGACGTCTGTAATAACGACCATAGGGGAGCCCGTCATATATGCCTCCATAATGCCAAAGCCCCCTGATGAAGCAGCGAAAAGCCCCTGGGCGATAAATACGCCGGGCGTTCCTGTCAGGCGTCCATAAGCCTGGGCCATAATGGATGCCTGCTGCTCATGTCGGGCCAGAATCAAATTGATTCGGTCTCTATAGTCATAAAAATCATCGAGAAGAATAGAAGCTCCCTGGCCCGGAAAGATAAATACATTTCTCACGCCGGCTTCCGATAAAATCTGTAACAATTTTTCTTTTCCCGTCGCCATTTTTGACCTCTCATTCGCCCTATTTACTAATCAATATTAACGAAATTCTGGCTTTTTAAATTCAAAGTGCTCTTTTTAAGTTCTTATTGCATAAAAAAACGCGCCTACACGTTTTGCGTCTCAATTTGCAGCGGGTAAGGGTTTGAAAGTATTATGGCATCTTCTTACATCAACAACCAACAGGGGAAATATTTGGACAAATCCCATCGCTCACAAAATGCAACCTTAATCCCTCCAGAGCAATATGATCATTCGCTTTCCTCAGTCTTGTGAGTAAAAGAGTGGTCGGCTACGTAAATGTATCGCACCCGGCTGCCCCGATCTGCTTTCATCATGTGCGGTAGGCCCACTGGAACTTCAACGAACATGCCTGCTTCGACTTTCGCGGCCTCCTTGCCGCTCAGGAAAAAAGTTGCTTCGCCTTCGAGGACGAAGTAAACTTGCCGGAAGGCGAAGTGCGGTCGGGATTCGTTGAATCCACCGGCCGGGATATCCACCAAGCCCGCGCTCAGGTTATGCACTATTCCTGCGGGCAGGATAGTGTAACGGCTACAGGCTTCCTGCGGATCCTCCTTGCCTTCTGTCCATCGACTAGTGTAAAAGGTTGGCTCTGACTGAGGTTCCGTGGGGGAGGGTTTTTTGGATGACCCCTCGGCAGAAGCGAGGATCGCGGCACGGCCTCTCTCTCCAGTACGGATGCGCATCGCCTCCCTAACATCTGAGACAAAGATCTTACCAGTGCCGGGATCACCCATCTGCGCGGCTTTGGCAATGACCTGCATTACTTTTTCTGCGTCCTCTTCGTTCACCACTGCAACCAGTTTCACTTTAGGCAGAGCCTCTCTGCTGATCTCCCGTCCATCGAAGATCTCGGTGCCACCCAAGGATTGCCCTGAGCCCATCACGTCGTAATAATGGAACCCTCGAAGACCCATCTCCGCAAGGGCGGTCCGGACCACCGCCAAGCGATGGTAGCGAAATATTGCCTCGATTTTAACCATAATTCACCTCCATTGATTTAAAGACAAGAATAGTGCTCCGCTATCACAGGAATATTTCGGGCAATTTCCCACATCAATGATTTCTTACAGGCGATGGAAGATGTCTTCTCATATAAAAAGGCCATCATCGAGGAAAAGCAACTGCCCGGTTATGTAATCGGAAGCCATGGAAGCCAGATATAGAGCCAGGAAACCTACCTCCCGAAGGCGTCCCTCACGTCGCATAGGAACGGAGCATCACGCCTTTTCCACGGCTCGGCGATATCCCTCCTCGCCGGCCAGTCCTTTCTGCCGATTGCTCCGCAAACCTCAACACATGAGGGTCGTCAGTGCGTTGAGGGACGGACCGGCTCCCGCTTCAGCCAAGATCTCGGCGATACCAGTGACAATCCCCTTACCGACGTCAGTGATCAAGGGGACCTTGCCCCCATATTAATTCTGGTATCATAACCAATAAACATTAAATTTTCTCAACATATAGCGAGGCCCAGCCGAATCCACATCGAGTTGCCGGGCCTCGCAAAAAAGGAATTTTTTTTGGTCAGCTCAACAGAACCTTTTGTTTATCTCTTTAATAGCTTGTTGTATTCCTCTACAGATCTGTCCAAGGCTTCCTTGAGCGTCTTCTTCCCCAGAATTACATCAGCGGTGGCATTGACAATGGACTGCCGAAGCTTGCCCACGTTACTGGGATGCGGAATATCGAAATCTAACATTCCTTCGACCGCGTCCAGGTAGTCTATAAACCATTTAAAAGGCTTACCCTCCGGTCCCTGAAAGTAAGGATCTTTCAGAACCGATGCCCTGGACGGAATCTCTCCTGCAACTTTGGCGTAAATCATAAGCGATTCATAACTGATCATGTGATCAATAAACTTCCAGGCCTCTTCCTTGTGTTTGGAGGTTTTCGGGATTCCCAGTCCCCACCCATGGGCACTAGGCGGGGAGGGCATCTTTCCATCCACGGATGGGAATCTCCACATCCCAATTTTGCCGGCCACGGCCTTGGATGTATTTATGTATACGCGCCGATTCGATCCGTCAACTTTAGCAGCGAACTTTCCGGCCCGCATTCCCTCCATAGCATCATCGTGAGTGTACTGGAGGGCCTCTATGGGCATGGCTTTATATTTGTGGACCAGATCAACCAAAAATTGTACCGCTTGCTGACCGTATTTGTTGTTCCAGATACCCCGCCCATTCTCGTCGAAAACCCGACCTCCTGCACCCCAGACAAATGGATAGAAATACATCTCGATAATCCCCTTAGCTGGGTGCAGACCAACAATAAATCCCCAAGTGTCTTTGGTGGTCATGGCCTGGGCGACGCGGCCCATTTCATCCCATGTCTTGGGCTCTGGTAAACCGGTCTTGGCAAAGAGGTCCGTGCGGTAATAGATGCAGGGGACCAGTGGAGAAATGATAAATGCTTTCTTTTTGCCTTTGTGAGTGGTGCTCTTCCATTGCAAAGAGTCATTTTTTTTCTCCAGAGTCCAATACTTATCGACGAAAGGATCCAGGTCTATGAGGGTGTCGTGGTCGAATTGTTCCCCAATCATAGTTAAAGAAACGCGGGTAACATCGGGTCCCCTGCCAGCCTTCACTGCCAAAATTGTCTTGCGAGTAATTTCTGTCCACGGGATTGATTCGACGACCACCTCCATGTCCGGGTACTTCTTCATGAAGTTCTGGATCATCTGCGTTTCGGCCCTGTCCCGCACGGAGGTCCCTTTGTAGTTAAGCATGGTCCAATAAACCATCTTCGTCTTTCCCAGGGCGTCCGCGGGGAACTCCCAAGAAAGCATTAGAGACAGGACCAACGCAATCAACAGAACAACCTCAATCTTTCTTGACCTAATCATGAGCCTTCTCCTTATTTTGTAATCATTTTGGTATTTATTATGTTCATCCGTTTGCCCAACGGTCATTTGTCCCAGAACATCACCTCCCTCCCAATATCCCCTAAATCCCTACGAGGATCGGAAAATTGAAGCCTGCTGCGCCGTATCGAGATTTTACTTAAAATTGGATATTACAAGCGAGCAAGCAGGAGCTATATGGTGATCTTGTTCAATATGTTTAAGACTATAAGATGCGATCAGTTGTCTTTTCATCGAAAAGGTGGATTTTTTTTTCATCCATGGCGATGTAAACGGTCTCATTGAGATCAAGCTTCATCTGAGGTGGAACCCGAGCGATAAACGTATGATCATGGACTTGTACGTGGACATACTGGTCGGAGCCGAGCTGATCAAGGTTATCCACTTTTGCCTGGATGCTCTCCTCTGTTCCGTTCTTACTTAGAGCTATGTCCTCTGGGCGAATGCCGAGAATCACCTTAGAATGAGGATCTAAATGACGAATCAATTCCTGATATTTCTCGGGAATGGCATAGTCAAAGGCATCAGTCTCGAAATAGTATATAGATTCCTTCTGCTCCAGGGAACTTTGAATGAAGTTCATTGAAAGAGCCCCCAGGAAATCGGCTATGAACTTATTGGTTGGTCGGTCATAGAGCTCTAGAGGGGAATCGACTTGTTGAAGGACGCCATCTTTGAGAACCGCGATTCGGTCCGACAAGGTCATGGCCTCTGCCTGATCATGGGTGACATAAATAATCGTGGTTTCTAGTTTCCGATGCAGCTTCTTGAGCTCGGAACGCATCTGGAGACGCAGCCGTGCGTCCAGATTGGACAAAGGTTCATCCATTAGGAAGACTTTTGGTTGGCGCACAATGGCTCGACCCAGAGCCACTCTCTGCCTCTGACCTCCGCTCAGCTCCCTGGGCAGTCGATTTAACAATTCGCTAATGCTGAGTATCTCCACAGATTCCATAATTTTAAGGCGGATTTCATTGCTGGAAAGCTTCATGGCCTTGAGAGGAAACGCCAGATTGTCGTATACCGTCATGTGCGGATATAAAGCATAGTCCTGGAATACCATGGCGATTCCCCGGTCTTTTGGGGGAATGGGGTTGATCAATTGACCATCGATGTAAATGGAGCCCTTGTTAATCTCCAACAAGCCTGCTATGCAGTTCAACAAGGTAGTTTTGCCACAGCCGGAGGGACCCAGGAGGGTTAAGAATTCCTTATCCTTGATCACCAGGTTCAGATCTTTGACAGCTATCACGTCTCCAAATATCTTGGTGACGTTCTCGATCCTTACTTCAGCCATAATTTTATACCCCTTGTGCTCCTAGTCATCATCCCTTCATCGCACCGGCGGTCAATCCCATAATAAATAGCCTCTGGAGAACCAGAAACATCACAATGACAGGAAAAAGAGCCAGGACAACAGCAGCACAAAGCTCTCCCCACTGGATCCCCCATGATGAGATATACAGGTATAACCCTGGTGGCACCAAGCGCATTTTTTCAGAAGAAGTCAATGTCACAGCAATGATGAAATCGTTCCATACGTACATGAACACCAGAATCGCAGCAGCAGCCATGCCCGGTTTGGAGAGGGGTAAAATCACACGGTAAAAGGCACCCAGTGGGGAGTAGCCATCCAGCAAAGCAGCCTTTTCCAAACTGGTTGGGATAGTCTCAAAAAAATCCTTGAGCAACCAAACAATCAGGGGAATCTGCCAGCCGCTGTATACGAGAATCAGAAGAGTGTATGTATCCAAAAGGTTCAGCCTGCTCGCCATAAGGTACAACGGCACAAGATTGGCAAGCCGGGCAATCATCATAGTGGATAATATATAAAATAGCAGGAAATTTTTCCCCAGAAAATCGAATCTGGCCACAGAGTAAGACGCGTGGCAAGCAATTAATAATGTAACCGCCACAGCCACGCATGCCACAAAAATACTATTCATGAAATAGCGAGGCATATTGGAGAGAAAAATGACCTTTTTATATTGTTCCAGAGTCGGCGGGTTGGGAATCCAGCGCGGCGGATAGCTCATGATGAGGGAGTCGTGCTTCAGGGAGGTGACCAGAGTCCATGTAATGGGTATAAGACATAAGAAGCAGACAATCAGAAGAAACCCGTAAATCCCGATGATGGTCAGCGCTTTTTTATTTTTCATCCATGAAGACATTTTCCGAAAACTCTTTCTGCTCAGTAAATTTTTCTTTTGCGTTTCAACGCCCAGATATAAGCAATGCTAAGGACCACGTTGATCACGAAGATGAGAATGGCCATGGCTGAGGCGAATCCCGTGTTGTAAAATTCGAATGCTTCGTAAAATAGCCGCAGGCTGATAATCTCAGTGGTTCGGCTGGGCCCTCCTCCTGTCAGAATCAGGGGGAGAGTAATAATATTAAAGTACATTAGAGACAAAAAAATTATGCATACCATAATATTGGGGCGGATTAGCGGCAGGGTCACCCGCCATAGGGTCGTCCACCACGAGGCACCATCTATGCTGGAAGCTTTATAAAGGTTCTCAGGAATCGTCTGGAGAGCAGCCAACATGATTATCATGGCAAAGGGAACTGAACGCCAAACATTACAAAAAACTAACGTAATCATGGCGTACCCTTCGCCGAGAAAATTGAGCTTGGGCAGACCAATTGAAAGTAAGAATGGTGTGATGGGACCATACTCCGTGTTTATCAGCCACTTCCATAACATTGCTGCGATTAGGAAAGATGTCACCCAGGGAAGCATGATTATGGCCCGGAAAAGGGGACGCATCCAGATTCCCCCGGAGAGGATCAAAGCCAGCGCTAACCCAAAAAAAATGGCTAGTATGATCGAGCCGAAGACAAAAAAGGACGAGTAGATCAAGTTATCCCAGATCGTCTCGTCCGCGAGCATCTCCCTGTAATTATCAAGACCTATAAAATTAATTTTATCAACAAGATCTGAAGAATATAAGCTGAAATCGAGTGCGAAAATGATCGGATAAATAGTGATCGCAAGGACGAACAGTAAGGAGGGCAACATCAGGAAATAAGCAAGAACATTCTTCCTGACCTCTCGCCAGGTTTCGGAAAGGGACCTCCACGCGCGTCTTTCGGGAAGGATATCAGTTAACCGCGAAACCTCCATGTACACCTCGTTTCGTTCACGAATGGAAGGGATAATATATTATATAATATTTAATTGTCAAGAAAAAAATGAACCATCGTTATGGTGATACAAAACATGGGTAACACTCCGAGGGATATTATTATAGAGTCTATAACTTTACCAACCCCAAGGAAGTTACACTAAATGAATCTTACCAGAGAAAAGCAAATCCGTTAAAATCTAGATTGTTTTCGTGAAGCCAAGAGATTGGGCAACATCGCCACTGCCTGCTTACGTTCAGGGATGAGCAATAAGATATATTATATAATGATGGATAAGATCCGTAGAGTCAGGCTACGACAAAGCAAGCCTGGCCAATCGCACAAGCAGGCTACACAATCATTCCCGCACAGTGCGGCGCAAGTGGAAGCGACGCATCAAAAAGCACCGAGCGAGGACCGGATATGGCGCTGCTCGCATCTGGGCATATTTTGTACGCCGATCAGTATCCAGATCATGAAACCATTGCCTCATTCAGCAAGAGTCACCTGCAAGCACTCTCCGAGTTGTTTGTGCAGGTGCTGAGTATTTGCAAGAAGGTGAGCCTTGTCAAAGCTGGGCCATGTGGCGTTGGATGGCGAAGGTGCGGGCCAACGCCTTCAAGCACAGGGCGATGAGCTACGGGAGGACGGAGAAGAAGGCCCGGGAACTGCAAGAGGAGGTGGTGCGTCTTATGGCTGAGGCTGAAGCCTCGGATGCCGAGAAGGATGCCAATTATGGAAAGGGCAAGCGAGGCAATGAATTGCCCGAAGCGTTCCCCGCTTCAAGCCGGCGCGTTTGAATAAGATCCAGGAGGCGATGAGAGCCCTGGGGCAGGAAGCCGAAGCACAGGCCGAGCAGCGCCGCGTGGAAATACGCCGCCAGCAAGAGGTCAAGGACAAAGAAATAAAAATGGGCGAAAACCGAAAAAGCCCTCCGTAAGTCCGATCCTCAGGTGCAGCGCAACTTCACCGATCCCGACTCGAGATATTTCATTGAAGCCAATCCCACCCATTGTGAAATGGAGGGCATAGACGCTTACCTGGCCACGGAGAAAAAAAAGCACGGTCGGACATCCCCGCCGGCCTCACTAGGGCGGATTCCCAAAGGCGCAACACTCAAAGAGAACGCATGGCGCGAAAACTACGCATGCTAAAAGGCCTTTGCACCTATTCCAGACGCAAGCAAATCTTGGAGCCGGTCTTCGGCCAGATAAAAGAGGTCCGTGGATTTCGACGCTTTCTGCTGCGCGGGTTGGAAAATGTCCAGGCCGAGTGACACCTAATTTGCCTCACCCACAACCTTCTGAAGCTATTGCGCAGCGGCTTGTCCCCGCAACTGGCCTGAAAAGGCCTTGATGGGTGTCCCATCCCCATGAAAAATCTCTTTGATCCGGGCCAAACTGTGACATAATATTAAATTTTATCGATTTTTTAAATAACAGAATTCTTAAACTCGAAAATCATAAAAGGTTTTCCGACAGGCTCCTAGCCAAGGAAATTGCGAAAATATTATAGATGAGGAAAGATTATTTACTTGACAACAAAATATATAATATAATATTTAATCCGCATGAAAGCATTCGTTAAAAATAGTTTGGCTTTTGGTGCTTCCCTTATGGATGTTCCTGTTCCGGATCTGGGCGCTCATGATATCCGAGTCCATGTGCAATTAGCCGACATCTGCGGATCGGATGTCATGGTTTACCGGTGGGATGGAACTTCAGAAGCTTCCCCGCCTTTTAAGGTCCCCCTGATCATGGGGCATGAAATGTGCGGTACCGTGGTGGAGGTGGGGGCGCACGTCCGGGGCATAGAGCCTGGCATGAGAGTGGTATGCGAGACCCACTCACCCTGTGGGATGTGCCGGATGTGTCGGACTGGTTCCCCACACATCTGTCGCCACCTTAAGCTGATCGGCCGGCATCTGGACGGTTGCTTTTGTGAAATTGCGACTTTACCCGAGGCCTGCGCCGTTCCTGTGCCCGATGACCTATCCATGGAAGAGGCGGTTCTGTTGGAACCACTGGGTGTAGCTGTGAATTCCGTCCAGCAAGGCCTAGTGAGTGCAAAAAATGTCTTGGTGGTGGGATGCGGCTCCATTGGACTTCTTGCAGTGGCTGTGGCAGAAGCTTTTGGAGCGGGAGGCTTGATAGCTGCAGATTTGATGCCCGAGAGGGTCAAAATCGCCGAGAAAGTAGAAGCCCGGAACGGCTTTATTGTTGGAAGCGATTTTTCTGAGAATCTGGAAAAAATCAAAGAACTGACTGACGGCGAGGGAGTGGATGTGGCCCTGGAAACCTCGGGAAGCCTTGAAGGCTTCCGGTTGGCTATCGAATCGCTTGGACGGGGTGGTAGATTAGTGGCTGTGGGTGTCCCCGCTGGCACCTTTCCGCTGGATGTGGCCAGGCATCTCGTGCGGAATGAAACTTCAATTGTAGGAATATATGGAAGAAAGATGTACGCAACATGGGAACAGGCTTTTATGCTGGTGCGAGCGGGAAAAGTGCCCTTAAAAGAGCTGTTGACCCATCGTTTTCCATTGGAACAAGCGGCTAGAGGGTTTGAGCTCCAAAGATCCCCGGATGCCATAAAGATTCTTATAGAACCCCCTCAAGCAGGGACCGTTTGAATATTGCGCAACCCGGGAAAATGGATCCTTCCAGAAATAAGGAGGTAGCTTTGGAGAGCGAGGCCTGGATCAATGAGAACTGGTGGACAAGTGA
>CAZTAS010000110.1:0-20002 GCA_964611635.1 uncultured Thermodesulfobacteriota bacterium | reverse complement strand
TGAACCAGTTGAAGCTTTCCGATTTTCTCCTCGCTGTCCTTGATCTTCGACTCCAGCTCCGAGGTGTGACCGTTTCGTCGAATTAAGTCCTCTTTCAGTGTGCTCACCCGGCTCTCAAGGCTCTCTTTATCCTGCTTGAGCTGTTGGGTCTCAGTCCCGGCCTCCCTTAGATGGCTTTCGAGACTCCCGATGGTTTTTTCCTTTTGGGCCAGGGTGTTCTCCAGCTCCCGGCGTTCTGCCTCCTCTTCGCTGATTTTTTTAGTCAGTGATTCAAAAGCAAGTGTTTTATCCTGGAGCTGTTGTGTTAGAGATGCTGCTTCACTCTTATTTTGATCCAACTGCTGGCTCAATGTCGTCACTTGTTGGCGGGCTTCATTAAGTTGCGAGCCCAGGTCGGCCACGGCCTGTTCCTTTTCAGCCTGAACCAGTTGAAGCTTTCCGATTTTCTCCTCGCTGTCCTTGATCTTCGACTCCAATTGGACGATGGTAGCGGTTTTTTCCTGTAATTCCGATTGAATAGCAGCGATGTGCTCTTTCATCTCCGATTCGCGCTGATGCAAGACTTTCATATCGGTCCGGGCTTTTTCCAGCAACGCTTGATGCCGGGAAACTTGGACTGTCCTGTGAGTAAGCTCCTTCTGGACTCGATTCATTTCCTGCTCAACTTCATTCAAACGGCGCTGCAAAGAGGCCATGGCGGTTTCTTTTTCCCCCGCCTGTATTTCCATCGAAGCAGAATGTTGAGCCAATTCTTCTTTTACGGCTGTAAGTTCCTTGACTCGCCGCGCGCTCCGTTCCAGGTCAGACCGGAGCTTATCCACATTTTCGGAAAGCTGCTGGACGCGGGCATCGAGTTCTTTCCTGACCATTTCAGCGGATTGATGGGCTGCGATCAGGTTTTTCTTCACTTGTTCGAGATCCTGCAGGTTTTTATTGGCATTGTTAAGCTGTCGTGTAAGGTCTGCATTAGCCTTTCGCTGCGCTGGCAGTATCTTCGCATGAAGATAAGTGATATATACTGCACCGGCCGCGAGACAAACAAAAAGAATTGAAATCCATAGATTCCTTTTCATGGTAACCTCGCATGGCAGTGAGAAAAAAAGTTACGGAAAATGGTGAATAGCTCAACCCTATAAACGTAAGCATTTTAACACGAATTAAGATGGATCACCAGTTTTTTAACGTTACTGACTTCTAAGAATTCAATTTCTGGAAAATCCAATTTTTAGGCAAGATGTATAGCCGAATGTCATGTTCTGACTATCCAATGGCGTCAGAATTTTAAGTTCGATATTACATGCATGTTGGAAGTGAAGAAATGGTAAAAACTACCATCAGGAATCATGGAACTGAAAAAAGAATTTGTTTCATTTCTTCCGTATAGACTTTCTTTTTTTCATAAACTATAAGAGGCTCTTGAACCTCCAGCCCTTCTTTTGCTCCATAGACACCTTCTACCAAAGCGAGGTTGGCATTTGCGTTGAGAAGTGAATGGACCATTCGGAGACGCTTGGGTTCCAGTCCTGAGGCATGAAGTTGGGCTAGCAGATGAACCAGCCGGCGGGCCGGGTAAACAAGCGCTATGCGGCCTCCATTTCGAAGAAGATAACGGGAGGCATTCAGAACGGCCCCCAGCGAGCCAGCAATTTCGTGACGTGCAAGGGCTTTCTGCGGATGGGGATTGATTGTCCCTGCATCAAGCTGTCGAAAAGGTGGGTTGCTGATTACCAATTCGAAAATATGCGGGGGGAATAATGAGCTGGAATGAAACACATCCGCACAATGCACACGGATGAGATGTTCCATCCCGTTGATGCGAACATTTCGTCGCGCCAGGTCCGCTAGGTCTTCTTGAATTTCCACAGCATCCAGGCTAAAAGCCTTGCCATCTAGGGCCATGATCAGCGATATGACGCCGCAGCCTGTGCCCAGGTCGATCACTCGATCCCCTGAGCGAGCCCGGGCAAAACGCGCCAAAATCACTGAATCCATGGAGAAACGATACCCATCTCTCTTTTGGAGAATTTTTAATCGGCCCCGGAATAGCTCGTCCAGTGTTTCATCTTCGCCGATGGGAAAATCCATCATGGTTCGAATGTTTTCCATTAGCCGTTGAGTTCATTTAAATAGAATCGAATCATATGATACATCGTGATATATCTCTCCGAGTATTGGAGTATATTATATTTTTTCTTTTTTACCACGGGATCGCTTTGGATGCAACATTACTCGGCGCAATATAATATAAATTTCTTGACAGAAACTTGCTGGTTTGGTTATTTAATAAATGTGACTAGAACCGATATTTCAGAGGGTGTGACCGGCTGGGCTGTTTTTGCCCGAGCACCATTAAAATAAGTCTAAAAGCTCATGAAGTGTAATAAACGGAGGAGCAAGTGAATAAGCGATCCAATGGTTATTCCCAGCGAATTGTCCTCCATTTCACAAAAGAAATTTGGGACAAGCCTATCGTTTATCGCCTGGTCAAGGACTACGACCTGATTTTCAACATTCTTAAAGCCAATATTCTTCCTCGCCAAGAAAGCTACCTAGTTATGGAGCTAATCGGGGATACAAAAGAAGCTTTCGATCGTGGTATCGAGTACCTCAAGCGAAGTGGCCTTAGCATCCAGCCCGTGGAAAAAGATATTCGCTGGCTAGAGGTTAAGTGCGTACATTGTGGAGCTTGCGCTTCCATTTGCCCTTCTAGGGCTTTCACCATAGATCGGAATACCATGATGGTCCTGTTCGATCCCAACTTATGCTCGGCGTGCTCCCTGTGTGTCAAGGGCTGCCCTGTGAGGGCCATCGAGGCAGAACTATAATCCCTTTCGTTTCTTCTCTATTTGCGGACGAGAAAACAGAAAATTCTGAGCATTTACCCCATATTCCCTGAGTATAGTTGGCTAGCTCCCATAGAAGTCTTTTTTTTACATGGGTGCTCTTGTAAAATAAGAGCCATTCCCTGTTTGCGGCATTGCCATATAAGAAAGTTTGTTCATGGATAAGAGAAGTAATCCTCGTGTCCTGGTCAGCATGAGTGGTGGAGTGGACAGCACCATGGCCGCTGTGTGCTTGCTGGAGGAAGGATGGGAGGTCATCGGCGCGCATATGCAACTATATGACGTGGATCGGGCACGCCCCTCAGGTTGCTGTACACCAAAAGATGCATCGGATGCCGGCAACATGGCCCGCCTGCTGGGAATACCTTTCCACGTTTTTGATTTCCGCGATGCATTTTCCCGTGAAGTTATACTTCCTTTCATAGAAAGTTATCGGAGTGGACGGACTCCCAATCCGTGCGTTCTGTGCAATGATAGAATGAAGTTCAGGCTTCTGAGAGCCAGAGCTCTGGAGTTGGGTGCCCTGTATGTGGCCACAGGACATTATGCCAGAATTCGATTCTGCCCCGAAAGCGGCAGGCACCTCTTGTTGAAGGGTGTGGATCGCAAAAAGGATCAATCGTATTTTCTCTTCACCCTTACCCAGGATCAAACGAACTCCACTCTCTTTCCCCTTGGGGGGCGGACAAAGGAATGGGTCAGGGCGAAGGCGCGGCAGTTGGGTCTGCCAGTGTGGGAAAAGGATGAGAGCCAGGAGATATGTTTTATTCCAGATGCCAATTATTGGATGTTCGTGAATGATATGGCGGGAGGATCGGCACAACCCGGGCCAATTGTAGATCTTGAAGGAACCGTGCTGGGCTGCCACCAGGGGATTTTCCGATTCACAGTGGGGCAGAGGCGAGGTCTTGGCATAGCCTCCAATGAGCCGTATTATGTGGTGCGCTTGGATCTGGATTCGAATCGTGTGGTGGTGGGGCGGCAGCAGCATTTATCCCACCGTGGATTGCTGGCATCTGGTGTCAATTGGATTGCAGGAAAACCACCGGAAACGCCCGAGAAGGCCTTTGTTAAAATCCGGTACAGAAGCAACGAAATTCCCGCTATCCTTGAGCCAATTAGTGGCTGCAGAGTACGCGCTCACTTTTTAAAACCCGCCGGAGCCGTGACACCAGGACAGGCCGCTGTATTCTATCGCGGAGAAGAGGTCTTGGGAGGGGGATGGATCGAGCGAGGGCTATGAGCCGCCTGGGGAACAATATCGCGGGGCATGTGTCAATTTGCACTCTGGGATGCAAAGTAAACCAGTATGAATCCGCCCAACTGAGCACATTACTGGTGAGCAGCGGATATACAGTGGCCATGGGCGAGCACCAGGGGGCGAATTTATACGTAGTCCATACGTGCACGGTCACGAGCAGCACCGACGCGCAATCGCGGCAATTAGTCAACCGCATTATTCGGCTCAATCCCGGTGCTTTCGTGCTTGTCACCGGTTGCTATGCCCAGGTGGCGCCTGATGTTTTTCGGGCTATAAAGGGTGTGAACGGTGTACTTGGTCAAGCGGACATGGGACGTATGCTTCAGTACGTGGATCAGCTTTTCAGAAGGCAACCGGCTGGGGCCGGTGAAGCGCATTCATCATGGCCCATACCATCATTCCCCCATCGGAGCAGAGTTTTCGTTAAGGTGCAGGATGGTTGCGACGGCGGCTGCTCCTACTGTATAATTCCTCGCGCACGAGGCCCCAGCCGAAGCAGATCTCCCGGTGCAGTTATAAAAGAAGTTCAGGCTCTGGCGAGCCAGGGACATCGCGAGGTGGTGATCACCGGTGTGCATCTTGGCCTGTATGGACGTGATCTCAACCCTCAGCAGAGCTTGGCAGGTCTGTTGAGCGACCTGGGAGACCAGAGCGGAGTGACGCGGTTGCGTATTAGCTCCCTGGAACCCATGGAACTGAGCTCTTCCATAGTGGAATGGCTGGTGTCCTGCCCCTTGGCCTGCCCGCACTTTCATATCTCTCTCCAGAGTGGTGACAATGGGGTGCTGCGACAAATGAACAGGCGATATAATGCCGATGAATTCCGGGATATGGTCCGAGAGTTAATCTGGCGTGTTCCCGACCTGGCCGTGGGGGTGGATGTGATGGGTGGGTTCCCGGGAGAGGATGAGGCGGCTTTCCAGCGCACTTATCGCCTGTTGGAAGATCTACCTTTGGCTTACTTTCATGTCTTTCCGTTTTCGCCAAGACCCGGTACCCCCGCAGCGCACTTCAGCAATAAGGTGGAGCCTGCCCGGATAAGGCAACGATGCTCGGTGCTCCGGCAGTTGGGTAAAAATAAACGAGAGAATTTCGCTCGTCGTTTTTTGGGCAGATGCTTGCCCGTACTGGTAGAAAGTCGCCGTGATCCCGCCTCGGGAATGCTGCGGGGCTTCACTCACAACTATATCCAAGTCAAGTTTCCGGGACCCGATGATTGGATGAACAGGGAAATTGGAGTTATCGTTCGCAAAGTTCACGATGCCCAAGTCTTTGGCTACCCGGCTGAAAAGAGCACCGGTGAGAGAACATACTATGGATGAAAATGGTATTATAGCTCTTGAAATGCCCCAGCGTCGGATTTTGAGCGTCACTCAACTCACCAGGATGATTCGCGCCATCTTGGAGGAACATTTCGAAACTGTGTGGGTTGAGGGCGAAATATCAAACCTTAGGGTTCCCTCCTCCGGGCATTTCTATTTCACGCTGAAGGATGAGAATAGCCAGATCCGGGCGGTGATGTTCAAGATGCAGGCTCGATACCTGCGGTTCCAGCCAGAAGATGGCCTTCAGGTCATCTGCTGGGGTCGGATAAGCGTGTATGAGCCCAGAGGCGAATACCAGTTGATGGTTGATTACATGGAGCCCAGCGGCCTGGGAGGGCTTCAGTTGGCTCTAGAGCAACTCAAAAAGCGCCTGGCAGCCGAGGGGCTCTTCGATCCGGCCCGAAAACGCCCGCTACCGTTCCTCCCTAAGCGTGTGGGAGTGGTTACCTCCCCAACCGGGGCTGCCATTCAGGATATACTTACTGTGATCCGGCGGCGTTTTCCGGTGATGAATGTGCTGTTGGCCCCCGTCGCGGTCCAGGGAGAGGGCGCGGCGCAGGAGATTGCGGAGGCCATTGCAGATTTGAACCGTATGGACATGGTAGACGTGATCATCGTGGGACGGGGCGGTGGATCTATAGAGGATCTCTGGTCATTCAACGAAGAGGTGGTAGCCCGGGCAATTGTGGCGTCAGCTATTCCCGTGGTCTCGGCCGTGGGCCACGAGATTGACTACACTATCGCCGACTTTGTGGCGGATGCACGCGCGCCCACCCCATCGGCAGCCGCGGAGCTTGTTGTTCCATCGTATCGTGACCTTGTCACCCGACTCCAGGAGCTTCAGGGCCATATTGAAAATTCTTTTAGGAAGATACTTGTGGATGCCGGAAAGGGCCTTGAGGAGATGAGCGGGCGATTGCAGGACCCCAGGCGGCGCATGTCCGATATTCGATTACGTGTGGATGATGCTGCATTAAGGATTCATCACGCTGTCCAGCGCGGAATGGCACCGAGGCGGAATCGGTGGGAATTCTCATGGCAAGCTCTTTTGGCCAGGGATCCAAGACGGACCATGGCTGAACATCGGCATCGAGTCTTTAACCTCTCAGATCGTCTATCCATGAGGGTCCGGGAATTACTGTCTCGCGATAGGGCTCACCTGGAGATGAAAATGTCGCAGATCGCCGCATTGAGCCCCTTGCAGACGCTTCATCGAGGATACAGCATCACGCGGCTGCGAGCCACGGGTGAGGTTCTGTTGGATGCTGGTCGCGTTGCTCCAGGGAAGGAGATTGATGTCAGGCTGCAGCATGGTTCCCTCTATGCCGCGGTGACAAAAGTATTTCCGAACGGCAAGTGATTTGCGTGAGAATTGTTACTATATATCCGCCTTGACAAGTAAGAGTGATCCCCTGTCCATACAATTTCATCACCTCGGGTGATCCGCATAGTCAGAAAATATCCCGTGGGAATTAAAAAATGAGGTAAATCTTTCCCTACCCTCCTGGCTTGAACTTCTCTGCTTGCCTGCAGGATTTGAAGAGTTTTCGCTGTTTATCCACGCCATCTACCTTCTGGATGATTTTTCACCGTTATATAATTCTATAAATATTTTAATAATAAGAATATTTTTCTCTTGACAAAGCTGAAACATACAGCTATGGTAGGTAAGTGGTAAGAAGTGGGAAATTAAGGCATAAAATGGATAACTAATAATGACCCAATAGCTTCATGTTTCGCGGTAGATATTATCACAATATTGACGCCAAGGGACGCACCAGTTTGCCGTCTCGATTCAGGGAAGCCCTGCTGGGTGCGGGAGAGACCCACCTGGTGATCACCAACTTTTATGATGAATGCCTGGTGGCATATCCTCTTGTAGGGTGGGAGGAGTTGGAGCAGAAAATCGGCGAGCTCTCCATGATGCGCGAGGAGGTGGTGGCCTTTCAACGTTTCTTCATTTCGGGTGCCACCGAATGCACCATCGACAAGCTGGGTCGTATATTAATCCCACCGTTATTGCGGGAATATGCCCGGCTTGACAGAGAGATTGTGTTCGTGGGCCTGGTGAAGAAGTTCGAGATCTGGGACAAGCAACGGTGGGAGGAAAAATTCCAGGCTGCAGCGGAGTTGGCCAGGGAGAAAAGACATATTCTCTTCGAGTTGGGAGTCTGATGGAACTGAAATCCCGAAATGGCTTTCATGCAAAAAAAGGCCAACGCTGGAGCCATTTATACTTGAAGATCCAGGGCAAGAACGAACTTGGTTTTCCTCGCCGAAGGCCATGCCCATGCTCCTGGAAGGCTCTGGGGTGGAAGAAGCCAATGGAGCGATCAAGGCATATCCCTGTCCTTGTGGAAGAGGTAATGCAATTGCTGCAATGCAGACCCGGTGGGATTTACCTGGATGGAACCGTTGGCGGTGGGGGCCATAGCCTGGAGATCCTTCGTCGCAGCTCACCGGGGGGGCGGGTGATAGGGCTGGATTTGGACCCCGACGCCTTAGCTCGGGCTCGATCTGTATTGCAGGAAGATCGGGTGTGGCTGTTACAGGAGAATTTCTCCAATCTGGATATTGCGCTTTACCGGGCTGGCATCGAAAAATTGGACGGAATCCTGCTAGACTTGGGTGTATCCATGGATCAGTTGACATGCCGGGATCGAGGATTTGGCTTCTCGGTATGCGCACCTCTTGACATGAGGTATGATCCCTCCGGTTCGATAACAGCATATTCTATAGTCAACCAGTATTCGGTGGATGCACTAAGAAGGATTTTTAAAGAATACGGGGAGGAGCGATATTCTGGGAAGATAGCCAGGGCCTTGGAACAACATCGGTGCCGAAATCCCATCAAGACTACGACGGAGTTGGCTGAGATCATAATGAGGGCTGTTCCACCGGCAGCGAGAAAGGGTAGAATCCATCCAGCCACAAGGGTGTTCCAAGCCATTCGAATCATAGTGAATGATGAACTCCATAATTTAAGGGTGGCCATCGAAAAAGGTGTTGAGCGGTTAAATGTGGGCGGGCGCTTTTGCATCATATCTTTTCATTCTCTGGAGGATCGAGTCGTAAAGCAGGCTTTCCGTGCTTACCATCAAGGCTGTGAGTGCCCGCCCCACCTGCCGCAATGCATGTGTGGAAAGCACCCAACATTGCGCATTATTACAAAGCGTCCCGTGGTTCCCGGTAAGGAAGAAATACATCGCAATCCCGCCGCTCGCAGCGCTCGGCTCCGAGCGGCGGAGAAAATCGCCGCTATTCATTATGGACAGAGAGTGAAGTGTCTTGAAAGTGGACAATCACCACGAGGATCTAGTGGTCTCACGGCAATATCAGCGTAATAAGGTCCCTGCCTCCTCAAGATGGACATGGAATCTGTGGAGAATGATCCTGTTTCTTTGCATGGGTATCTCGATCGCCTTGTTTGTGGTCTGGATTCGAGTTCAAATTGTCCGTGTGGGATATGAGATCTCAGAGGCCAACCAAGAGCAGCGTGTACTTTTCCAGACTCATGAGTGGTTGAAGATGAGAATTGCCTCGCTCCGGTCGCCGGAGCGAATCGAACCTCTTGCCCGAGGCAAATTGGGCCTGATGCCGCCTGAGAGGCAACAAGTACGATGGCTCAAATGAATGAACAGGTTAGAAGGCGAAGATGGCTGCGATTTCGCATCCTTCTCTTTTTCTGCACCTTTTTTCTCGCCAGCCTTGGGGTACTGGGCAGATCCTACCAACTTCAATTGGTTCAAGCCCGGAATTTGAGCCGGATGGCAGAAAGGCAGCACCAGAGATCCCTCACGCTCCAATCCAGCCGCGGTACCATTTGCGACAGAAAAGGTCAGGAGATGGCCGTAAGCATCCAGATGGATTCTATATTCGCGGAGCCGCAGCTCCTGGATGTAGAGTCCAGGAAATTCCATCAGCTCAGTCGAATCCTGAAGATGGACCCCGCTTTAATCAGGCGTAAGCTCAATGGTGGGCGCCACTTTGTGTGGCTGAAGCGTTGGGCCTCAAAACAGGAAACACGAAAGATAAAGAATCTTAAGATGCGAGGTATAGGCTTTGTCAAAGAAAGCCGGCGCTTTTACCCCAATAATGGACTGGCAGCTCACGTGATCGGTTTCGCCGGAATGGACGCCCGCGGGTTGGAGGGCATCGAACTGCAATATGAGAAATTTCTCCGCGAGGGACCCATCCGGTTCACGGTGGATCGCGACGCCAGGGGAAAGATCGTGATGTCCAATGGGATTGGGAAGCAGTCAAGAAGAACCCCCACCCGTCTGCATC
Source organism: uncultured Thermodesulfobacteriota bacterium (assembly GCA_964611635.1). Classification (GTDB taxonomy): domain Bacteria; phylum Desulfobacterota; class JAFDED01; order JAFDED01; family JAFDED01; genus JAFDED01. The sequence continues at coordinate 10,286 of CAZTAS010000110.1, read as the reverse complement.
TTACCATAGATAAGAAGCTCCAGTATCTTGCGGAAAAGGAACTGGCCCGGAATGTCAAGAACAGCGGGGCCAAAAGCGGTTTCATCATAGCCGCCGATCCTCATTCCATGGAAATCAGGGCCATGGCCAACTATCCATCATACAATCCCAACGAGTTCTGGGGATTCAATCCTTCTGAATGGCGAAACCGTGCCGTCACAGATCTCATTGAGCCGGGCAGCATATTCAAGGTTTTTCTCATGGCAGCCGCCCTGGACGCTGGCGTGGTGAAAATTAACAATAGTTTTTATTGCGAAAAAGGCGAATATGATTTTTTGGGGCAGACCATCCACGATATTAGTCCATACGGCTGGCTTTCGGTCGGAGAAATACTGAAGTATTCAAGTAATATCGGCGCGATAAAAGTGGGGATTAAATTAGGTAAGGAGCGCTTTTATAAATATCTTCGAAATTTCGGTTTTGGAAGTACCACGGGCATCGATTTTCCCGGTGAGCGCGTGGGAATTCTTCGCTCTCCTAAAAAGTGGTCCCGAATGGCAGAGGGGACTTTATCATTTGGACAAGGAATCTCTGTGACAGGCATCCAGATTCTTACAGCTCTTTGCTCCATTGCCAATGACGGAGTTTTGATGAGGCCATACGTGGTGAGTCGTGTGGTGGATAGTAACGGGCAAGTGTTGAAAGAGAACAGGCCCAGAATAGTACGCAGGGTCATTTCCCGAAAGACCACGGAGCAAATGACATCACTTATGCGCAGCGTCGTCTCCCGTGATGGAACTGGCCGCCGGGCGATGATCGCGGGTTACTCGGTAGCTGGTAAGACCGGCACGGCCCAGAAAGTTGACCCTATCGCTAAGGCCTACTATGAAGACAAGGTTGTTGTTGCATTCGCTGGGTTTGCCCCCGCATCCAATCCGAGACTGGCTATCTTTGTAGTGATAGATGAGCCGGAGGGCAGGGTATACGGGGGTACCACCGCTGCCCCGATATTTCGAAATATCATGAAAATGGCTCTTCAGGATATGGGGGTGCGCCCGGAAACGCAAGTTCATGTGGCCGCTCCGCGCGTGCCGCCCGCGAGGCCCCATCAAGGCCAGCTTACGGCCTTGAAGAGGGAAAAGCGCTTTTCAGCCGTGCATTTGGGTGTAGATGGCACAATGCCGGATCTTCAAGGTAAGGACATGCGGGCTGTCCTTCGCTGGGCACAGCGGGCTAAGGTGAGGATCAATGTGAAAGGAACTGGTTGGGCTGTTGCACAGGAACCAGAGCCGGGAATTAGCATGGAGCATGGTCAGGTGTGTCAGGTGATTTTTCAGCAGTTTCCCGAGAATGAATAAGGTGCCGGCAACAGCATGGCCGGAGCTTTTTTAACGACCATTAAAATTGAACCATGTAAATTTACTGCTTTTTCGAAGACAAGCTCCCAAAACCTCTAATGCAAAGGAGTAATGGGCGTGGATATGGATTTGAAAGAGAAACAGGTTCTAGTTGTAGGTCTTGGCCGATCTGGCCTTGAAGCATCGCGATTCCTAGCCTCCAGAGCAGGCCATGTGATCGCCACGGATGAAGCCTCTCAGCCAGCCGATAAACATTACCTGGAGGAACTCCGTTCTTCCGGAGTCCGACTGGAGTTGGGAGGATTTGTCAAGGAGACATTCTTAAACTCCGACCTTATTATCCTCAGCCCTGGGGTCCCCCCGTGGCGTGAGCCCCTTGGCGAGTCTCGTGCTGCAGGAATCGAGATTATCTCCGAAATCGAACTGGCCCACCACCACATCCATATTCCCATACTGGCCGTCACAGGAACCAATGGCAAAACCACCACTACAGAACTGTTGGGCCAGATGTTTCGGAGAGCAGGAAGACGCGTGACCGTTGCGGGCAACATTGGCTTTCCCCTTATCTCGTGCGTTGAGCTTCAGGAAGAGCTCAACCTGATTGTGGCCGAGATTAGCTCGTTTCAGTTGGAAAATGTCCGGTACTTCAAGCCCCGGATCTCCATCCTTTTGAACGTGGCCGAAGACCATCTGGACCGATACGACAGCCTAGATAAATACGCGGCAACCAAGGCGAGGATCTTTTCCAGGCAAGAGCCTGAGGATTTTGCGGTGGTCAATCTTGATGATCCTCAAGTGAGGAGTATGATCCCATCAATCCGTGCATGGGTGGTTGGAATCAGCCGGGGAGATTGTAAAGTGCCATGCGTTTCCATCGAAGACAAATGCATAAGTTTCCGTCTGACTCCGGGGCGGGAAGAGATCTACCCCCTGGGTGAAATCCAACTTCAAGGAGAGCATAATCGGGAAAACATGGCTGCGGCGCTGGCGGCCGCCAGGCTCATGGGTTGCCCGCCGGAGCGGGTCATGGAAGCCATGGAAAAATTTTCGGCTCTGGAACATCGTTTAGAATGGGTTAGACAGATTAATGGCGTAGATTACTACAATGATTCCAAGGCCACCAATGTGGCTGCAGTGGTTCGCGCGCTCCAGAGCTTCTCACGGCCGGTGATATTGCTGGCGGGAGGTCGGGCCAAGGGGGATGATATTGCTCCCTTGCGCCGGGCAGCCTCAAAGTGTGTTCGGCAATTGATCCTTTTCGGTGAGGCCAGGTATCGCCTCGCCGAAGAATTGGAGGGGGTAGCCCCTATAGAGGTCGTCTCCACTCTGGAAGAGGCGGTCTATCTGGCCTCTGAATATGCCATTCCCGGAGACGTGGTGCTGATGTCACCCGCATGTGCAAGCTTTGATGCTTTCGCCAATTACGAGCACCGGGGAAAATTCTTTAAGGAGATCGTGAAATGTCTAGCGGAACCCAATCATATGCCCAAAGCAGCAGTGAATGCCGGCCCCTGAGGTGAATGGCAGTCTTTGGAACTGCGAGGGGAAAATGGCAAGACATGCCGATACTGTGGTTTTGTTTATTGTACTGGCATTGGTGGGGTTGGGGATCACCATGGTTTATTCCGCGAGTTGCATCCTGGCGCTGGAGAATTTCGGTAACCAGTATTACTACCTCCAGCGGCAGGCCCTGTTCTCGCTGGCGGGTGTGTTCCTGATGTTTGTAGTGATGAAAATCCCCTATCGCCTTTACTATCGCCTGTCTTATCCAGTTTTAGGCATTGGGCTGACGTTATTAACGCTTTTACATATACCGGGGCTTGGCCGTTCAATTGGCGGGGCCACGCGATGGCTACAGGTGGGATCCATTGTCTTTCAGCCCTCCGAGGTGGCGAAGCTGGCTATAGTTATCTTCATGAGTTATTCACTGAGCAAAAAGCAGGAAAAAATCAAAACATTTTCCATCGGGTTCTTGCCAAACATGCTCATTCCTCTGGTGGCTATTTTTTTGATTATGAAAGAGCCTGATTTCGGTACCAGCATCCTGCTGGTGGTGATAGTGTTGCTGATGATGTTCTTTGCAGGCACCAAGGTCCGCTATCTCTTATTGACCATTCTGGGCTCATTTCCCATCTTTTATTTACTTATCGTGAGGGCAGAGTATCGATTAATGCGCATCCTGGTCTTTCTTAATCCATGGATCGACCCCAAGCGGGCGGGATTTCAGATTACACAGTCCTTTATAGCCTTTGGATCGGGAGGTATTTGGGGGCAGGGCCTGGGGGAAGGGAAGCAAAAGTTGTTTTTCCTCCCCGCGCCTCATACGGATTTTATCTATGCTGTGATAGGAGAAGAACTGGGTTTTTTGGGAACAGCTCTGGTTGTGGCGCTTTTTCTGACATTTGTCTGGAGAGGCGTCAAGATCGCATGCAGAATGACAGACCCCTTCGGCTGTTTGCTGGCCATAGGGATTACGGCCATGCTAGGCATACAGGCCCTGGTAAACATGGGCGTGGTGCTGGGGCTTCTGCCCACAAAGGGCTTGCCCATGCCGTTTGTGTCTTACGGCGGCACCTCGCTTATCGTTTCCTTGATCGCCGCGGGGATCTTACTCAACATCTCGACGCCCGTTATGCCGGTAAATCCCACTGGCGCGCAAAGCAAAGCGGCGTGAAGTGATGGGAGGATATGTTTAAAAAGATCCAACAAATCCATTTCGTGGGTATCGGCGGCATCGGGATGAGCGGCATTGCCGAGGTTCTCCTGAACATGGGTTATGGTGTCTCAGGCTCAGACCTTCACGAGACGGAGATAACACGGCGCCTGGCTTCCCTTGGCGCCCGGGTTCAATATGGCCACCAGCCCGATCACGCTGAAGGTGCCCACGTGGTGGTGCTCTCTTCTGCAGTTTCTCCGGACAATGTTGAGGTGGTTGCTGCGCGGCGGCGCTCCATACCGGTGATTCCGAGGGCCGAGATGCTTGCCGAGCTTATGCGCCTCAAATACGGCGTTGCCGTTGCGGGCTCACACGGCAAGACTACCACGACCTCCATGATAGCCACCGTGATGGCCCGAGGAGCACTGGATCCTACAGCGGTCATCGGTGGTCGGCTCAATAGCTTGGGCTCCAATGCCAAGCTTGGTCAGGGAGAGTTCCTGGTGGCCGAGGCGGATGAAAGCGACCGATCTTTCCTGAAGCTGAGCCCAACTCTGGTGGTGGTCACCAACATCGATGCTGAACACCTCGATCACTACCATGATTTGACAGAGATAAAAGAGACTTTCCTTAAGTTTATCAACAAAGTCCCTTTTTACGGTGCTTCAATATTGTGCTTGGATGATGTGAGTATTCAGGAAATCCTCCCCCGCGTGGAGCGCACAGTCAGAACTTACGGCCTGAATAGCAAGGCGGATTTCGTTGCCAATGATATCAGGTGTCAGGGAATAATCACGCGATTCACGGTACACCATCAAGAGAAGAGACTGGGGGATGTAATACTGCATATGCCCGGCCTTCACAACGTTCGAAATGCATTAGCCGCCATTGCACTGGGCATGGAGTTGGAACTCGACTTCGCCACGATCAGGGAAGGACTCCAAGAGTTCAGCGGTGTTCAGCGCCGGTTCCAAATCCGCGGTGAGCAGCGGGGGATCATGGTGGTTGACGATTATGGCCATCATCCCGAGGAGATCAAGGCAACTTTAAGGGCTGCGCGAGAGGGGTGGAACCGGCGGATAGTGGTGCTGTTCCAGCCTCACCGCTATACACGCACTCATCACCTCTTTAACCAGTTCCTAACAGCCTTTGATGAGGCGGATGTCTTGTTCATCACGAGCATTTATCCGGCAGGCGAGGAGGCCATAGAGGGCGTTTCCGCACTCCAGTTGGTGGACGGAATCAGGCAGCAAGGCCAGCAAAACGTCTATTGGGTCGAGGAAATGGCCAACATGGTGCCGGAGGTTGAGCCTATTCTTCAACCGGGCGACATGGTGATCACACTGGGAGCCGGAAGCATCTGGAAAGTGGGAAATGAGCTTATGGGGCGGCTGCAAGGCAGCAAAGATTAATGGCCTCACGGGTGCGTATAAGAGTCGGAATACTAATTTTGGTGCACCTGCAGTGAAACCACGGGCAATTGCCGACCTTGAGCGGATCATCGAGGGCAGGGTGGATTACGATTTCCCCATGAGCAGCCTTACTTCCATCCGCATCGGAGCCCCCGCATGGGCTGTTGCTCACCCCAGGGATGAAAAGGAGCTTATAGAGGCAATGGCATTTTGCCGGGAGCAAGACATTCCTTTCGTGATCATCGGTAACGGCACCAACCTGCTGGTTCTCGACGGTGGAATCGAGGCAGTGGTCATCAGGGTTTCTCAGGGGCTTGATCATATCAAGATAATAAAATACGAATCCGGGAATGCGGAGCTTGATGCCGGAGCTGGTCTGCCTATCAGGAGATTATTGGGTTTTGCCGCTGCCCGCGGACTTTCCGGGATAGAGTTCTTGGCGGGTATTCCCGGGACCATAGGGGGTGCAGTTGCAACCAATGCGGGGGCCGGGGGACGCTCCGTTGCGGAAGGGATCACACAAGTCCGCCTGGTAAACGCAAGGCGTGACCGGTGGAATATGGCTTTCAAGGATTTGCGATTTACATACCGCACAATGCACTTGCCTCCGGAATCAGCCGTGTCAGGAGCATTTTTTCGTCTGTTTTCGAGGGAGGCTGAAGAGGTCCGCCGAATGATGGGGGAATTTATGAAAAACCGGATGCGGACTCAGCCTTTGCGTTATCCCAGCGCAGGGTGCATGTTCAAGAATCCACCGGGGGACTTTGCTGGCAGGCTCATCGATGCCGCGGGGATGAAAAGCCGCCGATGTGGCGATGCTCAGATCTCTGAGCTCCATGCAAATTTCATTATTAACAGGGGGCACGCTAGAGCCTCGGATGTCCTCCATTTGATGCATGAGGCCCGCGAGAGGGTTAAGCTACATGCAGGTATTGATCTCGATCCCGAAATCCGAATCCTGGGGTCGCCAGGATGAATCGGGTTGAAAAGGAGAGGACCTTGAAAGTGGGCGTTTTCATGGGCGGGATATCGGCCGAACGCGAAGTATCACTGAATTCTGGTCGATGCATTATTCAGGCCTTGGAACAGAAAGGCTATGAGGTGATCCCCATTGACGTCCGAGAAGACATTGCAGTCCGACTCGTTGGGATCAAGATGGATGTGGCTTTCAATGCGCTGCATGGCAAGTTTGGCGAGGATGGGGGGATGCAGGGGCTGCTGGAAATTTTCCGTATCCCGTATACTGGCTCTGGGATACTGGCCAGTGCGCTCGCCATGGATAAGATTTTTAGCCGACAGATATTCCGCCAGCAGGGTTTTCCAGTTCCGCAAAGCGTGGTATTGAGCACCCGGAGCACCGATCCAGGAAGTATGCCTCCAGGACCTCCTTGGGTTGTAAAGCCAGCTCGGGAGGGGTCAAGTGTGGGAGTCACCATTGTAAAGCGGCCCGATCAGATGGATGAAGCGAAGGAGACAGCTTTCCGGTATGACGATGAGATCTTGGTGGAGCAGTACATCGAGGGACGGGAAATTTCGGTGGGCGTGCTGGATGACAGGGCTCTGGGTGCCATCGAGATCATCCCGCTCCGGGATGGATTCTATAGCTACCAGTCAAAATACGCAGACGGTGGATCGGACCATATCTTTCCAGCACCATTGGATCCGGTGGCTTACGAGGAGGTGTGTCGATTGGCTTTAGAGGCGCATCGATCCCTTCAATGCGAAGGCGCCACCCGGGTGGATTTAATGATGGATAAAGAAGGGGCATTCTATGTCCTGGAGGTCAACACTTTGCCGGGGATGACTACTATGAGCCTACTTCCGGAGATTGCGCGAGGAGTAGGGATTACTTTCGATGAGTTGTGCCATCGCCTGGTGCAGGGAGCAAGGCTCAAGATCAGATCTAAGTGAGCCAGACATGCCTCACGATGAATTGCGGGCATGGTTGAAATGACTACAGTGTCTATCGATTATCGTTTGATTGACGGCTGCCAGAAAAGCCGAAAGGTGGGGTCAGCGCGACGCAGGGTCCATACTAACATCCTTGGGCTTGTCCGAACTATAGTGGGTGCCTTTTATTTAATTATCGTTGTTGCTGCGTTTGCCATGGCTGGAGCCGTAGTGGTAATTTGCCTGCTTAGCTCACCGGCTCTGGAGGTGAGATCCATTGAGGTCACAGGGCTGAAACGGGTGGCGCGCCAGGATCTCCAGGCAATCATGGATCTATGGCCAGGAGACAACATCCTGGCGCTAGATATTGGAGAGATTGGTCGGCAGGGCCTGACCCATCCCTGGATAAGAGATGTGGAAGTTCAACGGAAACTGCCCAATAAAATAATAGTGAGCGTTGTCGAAAGAAAGCCCATTGCTCTGGTTCAGCTGGATCAACTCTATTACATTGATGATCAAGGGTCAATATTCGCTCGTGCCACTTCACAGGATGGACTGGACTTTCCAATTATAACTGGGCTCGAGCAAAAAGATGCGATTGAGGCCAATTCCAGGGTCCGGCTGATGCTGGAGAAAGCCATCGGCATCATTGCATTCTTCCGCCATAATAAAAATATGCTGCCTAGCCCGATCTCCGAGGTCCATGTGGATCCCGTGCTGGGACTGACTCTGGTGTTGGAGGATAATCGGGCACCTATATTGCTTGGAAGCGAAGGAATACTGGAAAAAATAGGCAGGCTTCACATGGTTCTTCGGGTCTTGAAGCGGGAAAAGAGGAGGCCTGCGGTCTCTCTCATTGATCTGAATTACCATGACCGCGTGGTCGTGTGCTTTCGCCTGTAAGCTCCTTGGAAAGGTAGGTGGTTAATGATGAAACAAAAAGAGAAATTAATAGTCGGTCTTGACATCGGAACGACAAAAATCTGTGCCATTGTTGGCGAAATTGCGGATGATGGCGTGGACATCATTGGTGTTGGGAGCCACCCATCCAGGGGGTTGCGCAAGGGTGTGGTTGTCAACATCGACAGCACTGTCAACTCCATTCGGCGGGCGTTGGAAGAGGCGGAGCTGATGGCGGGCTGCCAGGTGAGTTCCATTTACACGGGCATAGCTGGGGGACATATCAAGGGATTCAACAGTCATGGGGTAATTGCGGTGCGCAGTCGCGTGGTCACCGAGGGAGACGTAAAACGCGTGATCGATGCGGCGCGTGCTGTGGCCATACCCATGGACCGCGAGGTCATTCATATCCTTCCGCAGGAGTTTATCGTGGACGATCAGGACGGCATTTCGCGCCCCATCGGCATGTCGGGAGTCCGTCTTGAAGCCAAGGTTCACATCGTAACCGGGGCGGTAACCTCTGCCCAGAACATCATACGAAGCTGCAATCGCAGCGGCCTGGAGGTAGCGGACATCGTCTTACAGCAATTAGCCGCTGCCGAGGCGGTTCTGAGCGCTGATGAGAAAGAGCTTGGAGTTGCTCTGATCGATGTGGGGGGTGGAACTACCGATATTGCCGTGTTTTCCGAGGGGAGCATCAAACACACTGCGGTGATATCCCTCGGTGGGGACCATCTGACTAACGACATTGCGGTGGGGCTTCGTACACCCATCGCTGAAGCTGAAAAAATAAAGCGTAAATATGGTTGCGCCCTGACTTCGATGATCGAAAATGGTGAGACCCTCGAAGTGCCGAGCGTGGGGGGGCGGCAGCCCAGAATCCTTTCCCGCCATATCCTGGGAGAGATCATTGAGCCGCGTTCAGAGGAGATCCTCAGCCTTTCCTATCGTGAAATGGTGCGCAGCGGCTTTGAATCTTCCACCCCATCAGGAGTGGTTCTCACAGGAGGCTCGGTCATTATGCCCGGCATTCCTGAGATGGCCGAGAAAATATTTAACTTACCCGTAAGGCGGGGGTATCCCACCCGGATCGGGGGTCTGGTGGATGTGGTGAACTCACCCATGTATGCAACGGGAGTGGGCTTGGTGCTTTATGGAATGAACAACCGTCGCGCCGGAGGCAATGGATCGTTCCGACCTCGAGAAAGGAATCTTTTTTCCAAGATTACTGAACGAATGAAGCGATGGTTTGTCGAGGTATTTTGACTAAACGAGATATCGCCTAGGTCAACAATGTAATAGTAATCAACCGAATGGGCATAAGCAGCCGATTTGGTGGGCCTGAGTCTTACAAGGAGGGGAGTAATGATCGAACTTGAAAACAGATATGAAAACTCCGCAAGTATTGTCGTCATTGGAGTGGGTGGGGGAGGAGGTAATGCCGTCAATAACATGGTGGACTCCAACCTCAAGGGCATAGAGATTATAGCGGCCAACACTGACCTTCAGGCGTTGCGAAACTCTCGGTCGACCATCAAGATCCAGATGGGGAGCCGATTGACCCGTGGCCTCGGAGCGGGCGGGGACCCGGAGATAGGTCGCAGTGCCGCCATGGAGGATGCTGAGAAGATTCGCGAGGTCGTGGATGGGGCTGATATGGTATTCATTACAACGGGCATGGGTGGTGGCACGGGCACAGGTGGTGCGCCTGTGGTAGCCAGTATAGCCAAAGAATCGGGGGCCCTTACAATTGGTGTGGTCACAAAGCCTTTCCTGTTCGAGGGGAGGCATCGAATGCGCCAGGCTGAAGAGGGCATCATGGATCTTCAGGGGTACGTGGACACTCTCATCACCATTCCCAACCAGGGGTTGTTGAACATCTCAGGTAAAAACACCTCTATCATGGAGGCGTTCAAGCGAGCCGATGAGATACTTTATCAGGCTATCAAGGGAATTTCTGACCTGATAACTGTCCACGGCCTCATCAACCTGGACTTCGCCGATATTCGCTCCATAATGTCCCATATGGGCAAAGCACGAATGGGCATAGGCACAGCCTCAGGTGACAACAGAGCGCAGGAGGCTGCACAA
>CAZTAS010000109.1:0-20047 GCA_964611635.1 uncultured Thermodesulfobacteriota bacterium | reverse complement strand
TGATGTGCGGCTTCGTCCTCATAAATTTCTTCTTGGCCATGCGCCATCCTCCTTAGAACGCCTATTACCCTCTCCTCTCACATGATCACCTCAGAAATTCGCTCTCGTCCTAACCTATTGACCAGTGAATGACCATGAAAGTATGTAATTATTGGAGCCCACGACCGGGATTGAACCGGTGAACCTCTTCCTTACCAAGGAAGTGCTCTACCAACTGAGCTACGTGGGCTTTTGCCCATCTTTTTATTTTTAAAAACGCAGCCGCGTTTTTCTCTCGCGGCATTGTACATTATACTGAGTCTCCTTCATTAATAAAAGGAACCCTCACAACAATAATTACTAATATTGGAGCGGGAAACGGGACTTGAACCCGCGACCCTCAGCTTGGAAGGCTGATGCTCTAGCCAACTGAGCTATTCCCGCATTAAATTCAAATCCGTCTCTCAGCGCCTATCTTTCCCCTCTCCACCCAAAATTTCATCGGTGGGATAAGCACTCTTAAACCCTTCAAGGCCCTCAGGAGAATATTTTAGTCCCTCCCGAGGTTTAGTGACAATTATTCACACACATGAATTGATCAAATACTTTTCAAAATAAATGGTGGAGAGGGGAGGATTCGAACCTCCGAAGGCTGTGCCGGCAGATTTACAGTCTGCTCCCTTTGACCGCTCGGGAACCTCTCCAAATATAATTAATCGCTTATTTTGGAGCTGGCGATGGGACTTGAACCCGCAACCTGCTGATTACAAATCAGCTGCTCTACCATTGAGCTACGCCAGCAAAAACACTTTTCAGCTCAGCCAAAGCCATACAGCATGGATTTTTATTCCGGTTGCTTTTCACGCACAATAATGTAAAAGCAAATCTTCCTGCTTACCTAGCGGGGCATTAAAAGGGAAATTTTTAATTATATTTGATTATATTTGGAGGAATTCATCCCCAAACCCCTGAAAAAGGAACCATTCATCCCTCTTCACAATATGGGGTATTCTGGCAAAATGTCAAAAAAATCAACCTCTTAATTCACTAAAACCCCGGGGAATCCCATTAAAGATCAAATGAAAATTATCTTATTAAAATAATCAATTCTTTTGATATTGTCAAGGAAAATAATTTCAAAAACAATTTTCCCAAATAAATTTTTCTCTCTGGAATTATCGCTATTCATATGTATAAGTAATTGTTCATTAATCCTTGTTCTTTGTCTTCTGTTAGCCAATATTTTTTATTTTCCATGCCTTTTCAATAACTTCTCGAGTTATTTTTGGTAAATCAAAAAATCCAATCTCATCCCTGGTCACCCAGCGAACCTCTAATGCATCACTATCAGGAGCCAATTGTCCGCCGCAAACTGAGCATACATAATCGATAAGTACATAATGGTATGCCACCCGTCCCCCATTATCCTTTACAATGCGATCCAACACCTCGATCATTGGGCCGACCTTTACTTCAAGACCCGTCTCCTCGCGCACCTCTCGCACCAATGCTTCCCGAAGTCCTTCGCCGAGTTTTACAGCCCCTCCCGGGATACTCCATCGTCCATAGCCCGGCTCCTTGCCCCGGCGGATCAGGATCACCCGATCTCCTCCAATGATCACTGCGCCAACACCAATAAGCGGATGATCTGGATATTTCCTCTTCTCCATTACGAACGCCGTAAATGCTCAAAAAACCAATGGAGGTGTTTTCCTCCCCTTCAAACACCACCGATCCTAAAAAATTCTTTTGTCTATGAATCCTAAGGTGCGCTATATTTAAATATTAATTTCATATAGAGTAATTGGTTGCATTTAGTATAACAAAAACCGAGTAACCTGTAAAGATCTGCATCTACAGGAGGAAGAGGAAGGCTAAGCTCACTATGCCAACTTCGCCTTCCATTTCTTTGCTTCTTTACCCATGATCTTTATCCTGACCAAGGGGATACCATGTTTGTTGCCTTTCCCACCCTCAATGTGATTTTAAGTTGACAATAATTGCGATTATCTGATAAGGCATTATATGATTACTTTCCCGGGGGGGCTGATGTACCGCATTGATGTTAATGATGAACGGATCGACGGCGCATGGCTTATCCAGAAAGCCGAAATGCTTGGCATCCTTATACCTGTTAAAGCCTCTAATAAGAAACTTCCAAGACGCCAAAAGCAAGAAATGACAAGTGCCATAGCAGGGCTTGAACGTTTCTTCGATCCTCTTACGCCATCCCCCATTACCTCGCATCGCAAGAACTTGGGGCCTGGAATAATTTTTCTAAAAAAGATCCTCAGGAAGTTGCTTAAGCCTTTATTCAGCGCTCTAATCAATACTCAGCGCATATTTAACTCTAAATTGCTAGAATGGGTCCATCTTCAAAATAAATGGGATCAGCGGAGTGAAAGGCGCTTGTCAACGTTGGAGAAAATTGCCCGGGATTTGAATCACCGCATCACTGAAATTGAAAAGACACAGCGACAATCTAATAAAAGTGAAACAAACATTATCAATTCAAGGGGTGATCAGCTGTGAACGTTGGATGGGTTGTCCCCTGTGCAGACATGTATGAGGCTTTGATTCCTTTTCATTCACAAATTCGTAAATGCAATTGGGAAATTCATATATTCCATGATCATCGGTTAATGAAAAACGCGGAAATCATCTATCAACCCGACCTGCTCGACTTGCCTCGCCTTCGATGTCATTATTCTATCCTCCATTATTTCCTGGATCAATGCGAGACATGCAGACGCCAACCCATTCTCCATCTGATAGGTCAGAAAATATTCGTTTCCTTCTCGGTTAAGAAAATACCATTCCACACTCTACTAATGGCCTATCTGGAAGGATAAAGGCATGGAACCACAGGTCAGTATTGTTATTCCCGCCAGAAATCCTGACCCATCTATATTCCGACAACTCATGAATTCACTGCTGGACCAGAGTTATCCCAACATTGAGATTATCTTCGTAGATTCCTCAATTTCTCCTCCACCGGTGGTTAAAGAGTATGAGCATCATTTGATTTACGTTAAGCAGCGCCGAAAAAATGTCAGCGGGGTTCGACAGGATGGGCTGGATGCAGTCAACGGGACTATTCTACTAGGGATTGATTGCGATTGTATTCCACCCCCAAATTGGATAGAAGCAATGATCCAACGGCTGAAAAGAGACAAAGGACATACCATTGTCATGGGAAAGAGCGTCCCTTACGACCAGGATCGTGTTTCATCCATAGTGCAGGAAAATTTTGAGCGCTGGGTGAATTATATAGGAGTGGAAGTGGGAGGCGATTTGCTGCTTATCACACTGGACACTAAAAATTACGGCATATTCACTGATGTGGCGCGTCAGATAGGATTCGACACGGAAATGTCCGCTGCAGAGGATACAGATTTCGCTTTCAGGGCATTGGCAGCAGGGCATCGCATTGTTTATTGCCAAGAAGCCCCGGTGCTCCACTGCCACCGCCAAAATCTCATGGATCTTTTGCGCCAACAGAAATGGCACGGCTTCGGTTATGGTCAATTTGTTTCCAAAAATGGGGTGGACTATTACATGCATAGGCCTATGCGTGTAATTTTCCTTACGGCTCTGAAGGTATTCATTTTTCCTATTATTTTAGCGCTTCTTTGCCTATGTTTCATTCGGGAAGGTCCGAGCACTCTTCGACGGAAAATCATAGACCGCCTTGTACAAATCTTTTTCTGCTGGGGAATGACCAGGGGGATTTACCGGAGGGGAGGCTGCAAGGCGCTGTGGAAAAGAATCAAGAGCGACATTCTGGGGTTATCATATCAATTCCACGTCACTATAATTCAATAGTGCTTGCTCATACTTCACGTAACCATGGTTGTGGCCGTTATTTAAACCACTGTCTCATTTATCTCATCCAGCTAGCACCTTAGCTGCTCCAGCTCAAGCCCCGATAATAAAATGCCCAATAGATTTTTCGCCCGGTCAAATTTTCAGGCTTCGTTGGCCTTAAGGACAAAAAACCAATTTTGTGTTTTTCAACTACCATATTTTATCAAGAATTTCTAAAACTCTGCGGCCAACTCTTTCCCATGTATGATTCTCCATTGTCTTCTGAAACCCATGATCTCCCATGCACTGAGCCTTTACCGGGTTATCTAAAAGATATAATATCCGCTGAGCAATCTCTTCAGCACTCCCACAAAGGAATCCATCCACCCCATCCTCAATCAGGGAAGCAACGGCATCGCACTTTCTCAATCCTATGACTGGTTTCTTGCGCATCCACGCTTCAAGGTAAACCATCCCGAAACTCTCCATCTCTGAAGGAAGCACGAAAATGTTACAAGCATCATAAGCATCCAACAGGTCTCGAGAGGAAACCTTGCCCAAGGCAAGCACAAATGGTGAGCAAATGGGCGCACCATCCTCATCGGGCCCAATCATTACCAAGCGCAGATCACGGCCTTTTGAGTTCACAATTTCCACGGCCTCCACTGCCATATCATAACGTTTGGAATGTATTTTGCGACCCACAAACAGGGCTATTGGGACTCGCTCCAGTTGAAATTTTCGGCGGAACCTTACCCCTTTTATGTTGGACTTTGTGTATTGTATTGGATCCACCCCTGCACCAACAAAGTGCGCATTGTACCCCAAACTCTGGAATAGTTTTTCTGAAAACCTGGAATTTGCCAGTATAGTTGTGCTTCGTTCCATGGCTCGGTAGAAGTGTCCCCAGTGATGGTAGTGGTCCCGGTGATGCATCAATGGCAGCAATAGCACAGGTGCTTTCCTGCGTTTTCCAGCCCACGAGGTGAAGCAAAGCGTATTAAAAGGAATCATGTTTGCGATGACAGCATGATATCGGGGCATTTGTCTATACAACTGGATGTACATCCATAGAGCCAGAGGCCCACGTGCAAGCATATACAGCCAGTCGTAAAGCCGGGGACGATCATTCATTAACTGCCTATAAACAGCAACTATGCTTTCCCCATCCAGCTCCCCGAGTGCCCAATGTAAATCTCGCTCCATGGGCAGTGTTTGCCATTGATCACCAGACTTGTAACGGATGTTTCGCACTGCCACACCTAGTTCCCGGGGATCGCCTCTCGGCTTCCAGAGACGATGGACTCTGATTATCACACATGGATTGCTACGAGGTTCAAAAGTGAATCGCAGGAGTTGCCAATCACCAGCAGCTATCGAGAATGGTTTCCTATCTTCTCCCACCTCCAGTTTTCCTCTAAAGGATCGCGGACAAAAAACCTCCATGGAGATGCCTGAAACATTATCTTCTGCCAGAATAAAGTGAGCTGTTCTGTAAGCTGTCCAGCGAAAGGTTGCCCCATCCTCCCAGCGTTCCGCCTCATGCCAGCCGGTCCCCAAAAGAGCGCCTTCCAATCTCAATGTCTCTATCCGGGAGTCCTCCCAGTCCCGCCGTCGGCGGATCCAATAACTCATGCCTCGGCTCATGATCCGAGGAAGATTAAGGGTGGTGTACCGATGGACTCGGATACCATCTATTTCGATCATGCCCCGCGGTGTATTGTTCTCCCATTTGATCCCGTAAGAAGATGTGGGGCGGAAAACCCTGTTCCTGGTCGTGAAGACATCAACATCGATTCCTGCCTGGATGAGCTCCCGTGCAAGCATCCATGTGTGGAGTTCAGATCCTCCGGCAATCTCAGGGTCAAAACGATACGAAACGATAAGAATACGCTTGGATTGGCACT
The DNA here is from genome assembly GCA_964611635.1 of uncultured Thermodesulfobacteriota bacterium. Taxonomy (GTDB): domain Bacteria; phylum Desulfobacterota; class JAFDED01; order JAFDED01; family JAFDED01; genus JAFDED01. The sequence goes on along the minus strand of CAZTAS010000109.1, from coordinate 14,354 downwards.
TTATGTTCTGCTTTTCAATTGGCTCTAACGGCTGTTTTTTGTGTGGATATGTAACGTTGCTTTCCTGAATAACAAGCAGCCACTGTTGGGCCACATCTCGTATCAGCTCGGCGTCATTCTCCCGAACGCCTAGGTCTGCGAGGTGGCTGGACAGCTCCATGAGGATCTGGTCGTCATGCGGGTTCATCTTGATTTAAGATTAGACAAGAATTGCATTGCTTGAAAGTAATTTATTCTTCCGTGAGTTTTTGCACTACCCGGTCCCAGGTAATATCCATGGAGACGATCTTTTGGTAACCCGCTTCGCCCATCTCTGTTGAATCGGACCGCTCCTCGTAAAGATAATCAATTTCCCTTGCCAAATTCTCAGGGTCTGGAGCAGAGACCCGACCATTGACGCCGTGCTCCACGAACTCAAGGGGTCCCCCCGAATCCGTTGTGGTGACAAGGGGTTTGCGGGAAAGGAACGCCTCCAGGGTAACATACCCATAATCCTCATTATATGGGATGTAACAAACGCCGAGTGCCCCGGCGTAATATTGCCGTTTCTCCTCCTCGGAAATGAAACCCACAATCTCCACTTTCCTGGAGACACCCAGCTCCTTCAGCAGTTTCTTAAGCTCCTCTTTGTCAGGGCCTCGTCCTGCTATGACGGCACGAACCGGTGACCTGGTCTGTGCCATGGCTCGGATTAACATGTCCTGTCGCTTCAGAGGGTCCAGACGGCTGGGGTAGAAGATGTAGTCTCCGGGTGAGCCTGTATAGAGCTTTTCGAAATCGTTGGGGGGATGGTAAAGGGGTACCCCTGCAAGGCCATTGAAATTCTTTAAACGCCTTGCCACGTTGGCAGAGTTGCAGAAAATCCGGCGTGCCTCTGGCATTAGGTTAGTGTCGGCGTGGATGATAATATTGCGGACTCTCTCCCCGTCGGGATAGTGTACCAGGTCACAATAGGGCGTCCCCCATAGTTCATAAGCTGTACGATGCTGGTGCAGAAGCCAGATCACCTTGTTGGGATGAGGAATCAGATACGCCGGGAAACGCAGGCCGATGAGCCTGTCCACCCTTATCCCCGTGGATTCTGTCAAGTCCAGCAGGCGACAGGCAAGTATGGATTTTACTATCTCCTTCGGTGGGTACCACTTGAAAGGTATCCGGACAATTTCGGCCTCAAATCCACGGGCGTTTAACTCCCTGCACAAATTGTTGGCATGGATCTCGGCGCCCCCTGTTGTAAAAGGTGTCTGAACCGTGGCGATTAGAATCCTCCGGATGGCCAACTTCTACCTCTTTATTAATTGCCCCCGCGTTCTTGAAGGCTGTTCATACCGATTCCCCAAAGATACGTTTGCATAAGTAGGAGCGGGAAGAAATGCCTAATTGTCCAACTCTAACCATTGATTACGAGATCTTAAATTTAGCATACTCATATTATTCCCGGAAGTCGGGCGGCCCATAGATTGTCATCAACGTTCTGGTGCCTTAAAGGGCTTTTTGCAACGCCCTATCCAGGTCTTCCCATATGTCATCCGCATCCTCGATGCCCACTGACAGGCGGATAAGACCATCACCGATACCCACCGCGGCCCGTTGCTCGGGGGTGAGTCTCTTATGAGACGACTGGGCCGGGTAGAGCACCAGCGTGTAAATATCTCCCAGGGTGGTTGCGGGTAGTATCATTTCCAGTGCATTCATGAACCGGAAGGTCCGCTGGGGTGTTCCATCCTTGATTTCAAATGATATCATGCCTCCAAAGAGGCCGCCATCGAAAAGTCTCGCGGCCACTGAGTGGTCGGGATGGGAGGAAAGTCCGGGGTAGTTCACTCGCTCGACCGAAGGATGCCCTTCCAATCTCTTTGCCAAATCCGCTGCCGTCCGGCAATGCCTTTCCATGCGCAGGCTCAGCGTCCGGATGCCCCGCAAAGTCAGCCATGCCTCCTGCGGCCCGAGGACGGCGCCCAGCTGTATGGCGATCCCGAAAGCCGCTTCACGATCTTCCTCACTCATACACAGGACGCCCCCCACCACATCGCCATGCCCTCCTATATATTTAGTGGTGCTGTGAGCAACAAAGTCCGCTCCGTGTTCCATGGGACGAATCAAATACGGTGTGGCAAAGGTATTATCCACCACTACCCTGACACCAGCCTGGTGGGCGATTTTCACCACAGCAGGCAGATCGGCCACTTTCATCAGGGGGTTGGAAATAGTCTCGAAGATTATCACGGATGGACAAATCTCGTTCATAATTTGACGAAGACTTTCCAGATCGGAGAAGTCCGCTGTCATTGTCGGTACTCCCAAGCGCGGTAGCAAACCTGTGACCAGCGTGTAGGTGGCCCCGTAAACATCTCTGGCGGAAACCACTCCCTTCTCAGCGCACGCCCCTGCTGCCAACAGCCCCAGGTGAATGGCGGCCATTCCGGAGGCGCAGGACAAAGCCGTTTCTGTCCCCTCCAGTTCGGCCACCGCGGTCTCAAGTGCCGTGTGCGTGGGTGTTCCGTATCGGCCATAAGAATATCCTTTTCTTTCAGCGCGAAACACCCTGTACAGTTCATCCGCGGGTTGGTAATGAAATGTGGTGGTTGGATAGATGGGAGTTACTGTGGGCAGGCAATCCAGTGGTTCGCGCACCTTTCCGGCATGCACTTGGCGGGTGGTAAAGCCTCCTTTTTTCATTCTTGCCTCCTCTGGAAAAAATGGCGTTTCAGAAGCCTGCGAAAAATAAAATTGAAGGAAGATGATTCCCCCACTATTCGCTCGAAAAGACAATGACACGTTTCATACCAAATTAAGGAGAAAATGAAAAGATCAAAAAACCATTGAAAGCAATTTATTGATTGACAGCAACAATAAATTGAATTAATATGCTGCTAATCAACTATATATAGTATAGATGAGCAGGAAATACCCGTGCTTTTTATCGCAGATTTTCACATTCATTCCCGATTTTCTCGGGCCACTTCCCGCGATCTGGATCTTGAGCACCTCCATGAGGTAGCCCAACTGAAAGGGGTCCAGGTCGTGGGAACCGGTGATTTCACCCATCCGGGGTGGCTTACAGAGCTCAGAGAAAAGCTCGAGCCGGCCGAGCCCGGATTGTTTCGGCTGCGGGAGGCTTCAGCAACCCCCATTGACGAATCCATCCCCTTATCGTGCAGGTCCCCCGTGCGCTTCATGCTCTCTGTGGAGATCAGCAGCATTTATTCCCGGGGAGGTCGAACACGAAAAGTCCATAACCTTGTATGCATGCCAGACATTGAAGGGGCCTCGCGCTTTGCGGCCCGCCTTTCTAGGCTGGGAAATGTGGAATCGGACGGCCGACCCATCCTTGGACTGGATTCACGCGATTTGCTTGAGATAATGCTAGAGTGCGATGATGAGGCATTCCTGATCCCGGCTCACATATGGACGCCCTGGTTCTCGGTGCTCGGGTCGAAATCGGGCTTTGACAGCCTGGAGGAATGCTTCGGAGATTTGACAAAGCATATATTTGCCGTAGAAACGGGCCTTTCGTCGGACCCTCCCATGAACTGGCGCCTGACCGAGTTGGATAAGCTGGTTCTGGTATCCAACTCTGATGCTCACTCTTCTTCACGATTGGGGCGGGAGGCCAATTGTTTCGACACCGAACTTTCCTTTCAGGCCATCCGGGAGGCACTGGCGTCTAAAGATAAAAAGCGATTTTTAGGAACAATTGAGTTCTTCCCCGAGGAGGGCAAGTATCATCTGGACGGACACAGAAAATGCTCCACAAGGATGCAACCCCGGGAGACACGAGAAAAGAAAGGCAAATGCCCTCGTTGCGGAAGGCCCGTAACTGTCGGCGTGCTGCATCGGGTGGAGGAACTATCCGACCGCCCCGAGGGTCTCCAGCCCCAGGGAGCTCTGAATTACCAAAGCCTGTTCTCGCTGGCTGAAGTGATTGCGCAGGCTTTTGCCGTGGGCTCTAGAAGCCGGCGCGTCTTAGTAGAACAACAGAGGCTTCTGAATAGGTTCGGCCCCGAGTTGAAAATCCTCCGGGAAACCCCTCTTGATTCGCTTTCCATGGCGGCATCTCCATTGGTTGTGGAGGGTTTGAAACGAATGCGAGCCGGAAAAATCCGCATTGCACCAGGATATGACGGTGAGTTCGGGAAAATAGAATTGTTCGAAGAGGGAGAAAGAGAAACACTTATGGGACAGCGCTCTTTACTCTCCTGCCCGATCAAACATGGGGGTAATAATGCGGCAAAAAGGATGATAAAATTCCCAGCCGGCGACGAAAAACCTCCCGCTAACACAAACATGAGGAGAACTCCGCCATCTCTCCCTGCCCTGGTTTCTACCTCAAATCTTGCTCGAACGGAGTCGGCAAATTACCTAGATTCCCTCAATCCCATGCAGCGAAAGGCCGTGGAGTATGAGGGAGGCCCGATGCTGGTGGTTGCGGGGCCTGGAACAGGAAAAACCCGGACCCTTGTGCACCGCATCGCCTATCGAATAAAAAAATGTGCTGTGCCGCCTAAAAACATACTGGCCCTCACTTTCACCAATAAGGCGGCTAACGAAATGAACCAGAGATTGAAAGTATTATTGGATGATCCCGAGGTGGCAAATTGTGTAACTGTTCGCACATTCCACGCTTTCTGCTGGGGAATTTTACAAGACGTGATTTCAGGAGACTCAGAAACATTTCGCCTTTGCGATGAGATGGAACGTCAGCAACTCATCAGGCGCACTCTTGGTCGAGTTGGCATGAACACTAGCTCAGGAGATGTACGCGCATGGAGTGAACGCATTTCCCTGGCCAAGCAGCGCCTCCAGGGGCCGGATGATGTGGCGGCGCTGAGGGAGAAAGAAACATCATTGCCCCTAGTTTACCAGGCATACCAGGAGGAGCTCTCAGCGCTTGCTGCGCTGGATTTCGACGACCTCATATTCGTAATGGTTCGGAGACTGCAGGAAGATTCAGACTGGAGAAATATCTGCCTTAAGCGATGGCGCTGCATTCTGGTGGATGAGTACCAGGACATCAACCCGGCCCAGTACCGATTAATCCGATTGCTGGCACCGGGAAGTCCCGATTTGTGTGCCATAGGAGACCCCAACCAGGCCATCTATGGGTTTCGGGGAGCGGATATGGCCTTCTTTCTGCGCTTCCAACAGGACTATCCCGGCGCTTATGTCGTGAGTCTAGACAGAAGCTATCGCTCTACAGAAGCCATCCTGAAAGCATCCGGGCAAGTCATAGCCCGAGGCAATGGAGTACATTATCACCCTGCGCGTCCCCTTACCGAGGGTGGAGCCAAGGTGAGCATAACCCATTTTCCCAACGATCGGGCTGAGGCTGCATTCATTGCACACCAGGTGGAGTCCTTGATGGAGGGAGTGAGTCTCTTTTCCATTGACAGTGCTCGGGTGCAAGGAGATGAAGAAAATAATTATGGGTTTGGAGATTTTGCCGTTCTCTATCGACTCAACGCACAGGCTGCCCTGCTGGAAGAGGCATTGGAGAGAGTTGGTATTCCATATCAGAGAGTAGGCCACGATCCCTTGCTGGAGAGGCCAGATGTAAGAAAGTTGATCGGAGGCCTTAGATTCCTGATAGAACCCTCAAAAATTTATCAAGCCGAAAACCGGGAAGATCTCAATACCTTCCGGGACGATGTGGGAAAAGTTGCCGTAGACAGTCTTATTCAGAAAGCGGCGGTAAAGTTGGGAATCAATGCAGTGACAGCGGAATTACTGGCCAGGGCTGCCGAACCTTTCGGCACGTCATTACAAGAGTTCCTGAACCACATAATCCTTATGTACGAGCCTGACATTTTAGACTACCGGGCGGAGAAAGTGGCGCTGATGACCCTCCATGCATCCAAAGGGCTGGAGTTCCCGGTGGTGTTTATCACGGGGTGCGAGGAGGGCTTGATTCCCTTTTATCCTCAGGGCAAGATCGACCCACTGGAGCGGGAAGAGGAGCGTCGCCTTTTCTATGTTGGGCTTACTCGCGCTCGCGAACGGGTGTTCCTTACCTATGCACAGAACCGCTTCCTCTATGGGGAGCGACGAAAGGGCACTTCTTCGCCCTTCCTGGCCGATATCAATGAGGAACTGCTCCAGCGCCTCAGCCCTTCACGGAGGACGAGATCTTCCCGCAGGGGCTCTGAGCGCCAGATGAGTTTGTTCGGGCCCTCATAAGTGGTTTTAAAGTAAATACTTGAGAATAAAGGAGAAAAATTTATGAGCCGAAAAATCAATCTCAAAGTGGGTGACATTTCATTTACAGCAGATTTGAATGACAGCAATACTGCTCAGGCCATCTGGGAAGCCCTCCCCATCAAGGCTCAGGGGAACCTATGGGGCAAGGAGATATACTTTGGCATCGGGCTGGACATTGCTCCGGAGAATCCTCGTGCAGATATGGAACCAGGGGAGTTGGCTTACTGGCCGCCGGGGAAGGCTTTCTGCATCTTCTGGGGACCAACTCCGGCATCTACCGGTGAACGCCCCCGGGCAGCATCGCCCTGCAACCCTGTGGGAAAAATTATTGGCGACCTCTCCGCTCTTGACCGCGTCAGATCCTCTGATGTGATAATCGAACGTATTGAAGAGGCGTGATTTATTACGACCTGAAAGGCGCAATGAAATGCGCCCCTACATGGTGATAAGCAGGTGATTTAGATGGTCCAGAGATCCGATCAAGTCCGCATCAAAAGGCTCACTCTCTGGATCGTCGTCATTCTATATACCGCATTCCTTCCCGAGTTTGTTCGCTTATACGACTGGATCGTGCGCCGATTCTCAGAGGCTTTTGCGTTTAAGCTGCCATTGATCATTGTGATCACCTTTCTCACCTTATTCGCCCTCTTCTTTATCCTCGCTGGCAAAGGCGCACGGGGGTTGATTCACTTATTCCTTTGCATCTGCATCGCGGCCGTAGTCTTCCAAATCGTGGAGATTCCCAACAAACGAATTCATATCCCGGAGTATGTTCTGATGAGCTGGCTCCTCTTTGAGGCACTGAAACCAGATTACCGGGGCAAGGGGGGGCTGCTTCTTATACTTGTGCTTTCTTCTCTGCTGGGGATAGTGGACGAAGTAGTACAGGGTTTTCATCCCCAGCGATATTACGGATATAAGGACATGGTGGTGAATTTTCTCTCGGCAGCGATAGGTGTGCTGTTGTTGGCTGTGGCCCGAAAGCCGTTTCCATCCAGCATTACAACGGGGATTGCATGGAGGACCCACCGGGCGGCGATCCTGATGAACGCCATCGGGGTTGCGGGGGCTTTCCTGAGTTGCTATTGTCTGGTAGCTGTGGCCGCGCACAACACGTTTTTCATCTCATTCCCGGTGCCCGTCATTGTTCTGGACATGATTGTCTGCATCGGGATCATCCTGGTCATTTTCCTTTCGACCGCCCTCCCCCGCTTCCGAAGGTGGTATATCCCTTCATCACAGCCGGCCGGAATTTTATGGCTGCTTTTGCCCGAGTCAATTTTTCTCATCATCATGGGCCTTACGATTGTGGGTTACATTCTCGGCCTGGAGTTTCAATAAGACGAGAGCTGTGTCGTCTGGCATAATCTGTGGCGACCAGGAATTAGACTTAGAAGATGAATGCCCTGGTGTTTCACAACCTGATTCATTACCTCAACAGAAATATTCTCAACAAAAAGGGCCCTGTGGAGCAGCTTCGGACCATCCGTGGGGAATATTTTATCATAGCTGCTCAGCTGGGGAAAAGCGCTGGATATGATGTGCTCAGACTTGCGGTTCGAGATCGAAAAATGCGGGCGAAGATCAGCTACTTCTTGGAGCTAATATCCTTAATTTCCAATAGCTTGAACTTCATTGCCATTGAAACTGCATAGCAAATTTGGAGGGACTTTTGAAGGCTTTATACTAAATGTGGTGAATAAAGAGATGCCCTGAAAAACCTCATCCCTACTAATCATGCAAAAGACAAATGCCGCATCACCTTGAAAAATCAAGGTCGTAGAGGTAGAGGATTTTCAAATGCAAAATTTGGGATAATACTTGACAATCAATGAGCCATTATGCCATGGAAGAAAGTAAAACTCCTTAAAAATTAGACTGGAATTCCGACTGCTATTTCCATATTTTATCGCATTAGGGTATCGACAGAAGGCTGAACTAGGTCCGTTTTATACTAACAGTCAATAGCGTGAGCTGAACCCTCCTTCGGACTCCAGTAATGGAGGAATCTAATAGTGACCGGATATTTCAAAACCAATTCTCTAAACGCCGACACGAGCACAAGGCTGGCGCGTGAGTTGGGCCTCGGCGCGGCTATGTCTATTGGGATTGGCACGATGATCTGCGCTGGCATCTTTGTGTTGCCCGGCATTGCCGCCTCCAAAGCCGGACCCGTGGTGGTGTTTGCCTTTGCCCTTTGTGGTCTTGTGGCTGTCTTGATTGCAACGTGCATGGCCGAGCTATCTACCGGCATGCCTTTGGCCGGCGGGGGCTACCTGTTCGTGGTGAGGGCCTTCGGTCCGATGATGGGCACCGTTATGGGGTGGTGCCTTTGGCTGAGCCTAGTGTTTGCATCGGCCTTTTACATGGTTGGGTTCGGGTATTACATGGCGGATGTTTTACCCATCTCACACGTAGTCCTAGCTCTTACAATGACGGTTTTGCTGACAGGGCTCAACTACATTGGCACCAAAGAGACCGGCGGCACCCAGAGCTTCTTCGTGGCAGGGCTTCTCATTGTGCTTGTTGTCTTTTTCTTCAGCGCGGTGTTCTCCGTTGACGTGGATAACCTGCGTCCATTAATACCCCCTGAGATTGGTATCACCGGCTTTCTAACCATTACGCCGGTGTTGTTTATAACGTTCATGGGTTTTGCCGAAATTTCTGCCGTTTCCGAGGAGATAAAAAATCCCGCCCGCAACCTGCCGCTGGCGCTAGTCGGCTCAGTTGTCGTGGTGACTGTGCTTTACTGCGCTGTGGAGCTCTGCGTGGTAGGAATGCGCCGTTACGATCACCCCACCATGGCCACTGAGACCGTGCTCATGCAATTGGCACATTCGCTCATGGGCAGAACGGGTTATGGTCTGGTGCTGTTGGGCGGTATTTTTGCCACCGTTTCTTCAGCCAATGCCAGCATCATGGCTGCCTCTCGGATCAGCTTTGCTATGGGGCGCGATCGCCTGATGCCCGACTGGTTCAATCAAATCCACCTTCGATTCAAGACACCCTACCGATCCATCCTGGTGACCGGCGGACTAACCATTATCCTGCTGTTGATTTTAGGATCGCATCTAGAGCTTATAGCAGAGGTTGGGGGCTTTTTGAGTCTTATGCTCTATGCCTTCATCTCTCTGGCCTGTATGGTCATGCGGCACGCGGGCCTGAACTGGTACAGGCCCACCTTTAAAACCCCGGTATACCCTTTTGTGCCTATACTGGGGTTGCTGGGCTGCCTCTTCGTCATCGGCATCACGAGCCGACCAACACTCCTCATCGGGTTATTAATAATCGCCGCGACACTTATCTGGTACGTCCTGTTCTTGCGGGGCCAGACACAACTGGTGGGCGCATCCAACGTGTTATGGCAACAGAAAGTCATCGAGCCGCTTGTGGCCAGGGCTGAAGATTATAAGGCCGCTCGACGTGAAGCATTCCCCCTTATCCTATTACCTCTGGCCAATCCTGAGACGGAACGATCACTGCTTATGGTGGGTACTGCGTTAGCCAAGGCCCGCCGGGCGCGTCTGCATCTGGTTCACGTTGTGAGCGTCCCGATGCAGACGCCGCTGGAGGCGGGCCGCATGGAGTTTGAGCAGATGCGCCGCCAGCAGGGAACGCTCCTGGACGTTGCCTCACGACGCGCCGCCGAGCAGGGCATACGCGCAAGGGCCAAAGCCCTGATCGCCCACAATGTGCCGTCGGCCATCCTCAGCGTGGCTGACATGGAACACCCGGATTTGATTCTCATGGGGTGGCAAGGTGAGGTTCGGGATCCTCGAACCTATCGCACCAATGTTGCAGGTGTGCTTAAAGTTGCAGACTGCAATGTCCTGGTGCTCAAAGACAATGGCCTGAACGAGGTCCGGAGCATACTGGTTCCCCTTGGCAGCGGGCAGCACTCGAGACTGGGACTGAGGGTGGCCCACGAGTTGGCTGGGGAATGGGGAGCCACCATCACGGCGATGACGGTTCAGGTTGGCCATGGTTACTCTGCCGCCAAGTCAGACTTCGATCGCGAGAGCTTGAAGTTCTTTCAAGGTCTGGCCGAAGAATTCGTCCGCGACGCCCTCAGAGAGGCCGGCGTTGCTGCCGAAGTGCACACCGTTATCGACACCGACACTGCTCAAGCCATTATCAACGCCGCTGCGAATTACGACCTCATCATCATTGGTGCATCGAACGACTGGACCTTGCGGCAGTGGCTTCTCGGTTCTCTCCCTGACAAGGTGGCCAATCATGCATCAGCCTCGGTATTGATGGTTCGTTCCAAAGCCTGACCGCCGCGGTTGGTCCGGTAAACTTATCATCCTGGTGAAAAGAGACAAGAGGATTGACCCTGAAAAGGTGGCGTTACTACCCGACAGAAACGGTGAACTGAGACCATCTCTTGCTGGAAAAAAACCGTGGAACAAAAGGAACTTTTGGTCATCCTGGATGTTGCGGGCTCAGAGGAAAGCGAGCAGAGGTAGCACTGAGATGGTCTTTGCTTGAAATAGACTTGCGCAATCAGTGATACTTGAGGTATAAGTTAGTTATTGTATTCTCTTTGCATCAGTGTCAAGGGTGAAGAGAAAGGTAAAAAAAATTGAGTTTTCAACATTCGCCTGGCGGTAAGTCTAAGAATAGGCTGAAAGAGCAACTCAGGCTCTTCGCCTTCAATGATTCGCCTCTACCTTCGCCAGATATATTGAGATGCCCTCACCAAGAACTGACCAAGCGTGAAAGGCTAACCATTCTATTGCAAGGTGAGCTAAATTTTCACGGTGAGGACAGTGGTTATGCCTCACACGATCTCCACGCATTTGCGGCGAAATTCCCTCCACAATTGCCACGCGCTTTCATTCGCGGTTTGACTAGCCCTGGAGACGTTGTACTTGATCCAATGATGGGATCAGGGACGGTTGTGGTCGAGGCATTGCTCGAAGGACGAAAGGGGGTTGGTCTGGATATTGATCCGCTGGTTCTGCGCTTGAGCCGTGTGAAGACGATGCCACTGAACATAAAAAGCTTACGTGAGGCTGGCTACAGGGTTATTTCACGGGCCAATGTCTTGTTGTCTGACGAAAAGATACTCGATCAAAAACTATCTGAGCACTTTGATGAACGCACAAAAGCATTTATAGACTATTGGTTCGTGCCAACCACTCAGCGCGAGCTAATTGCATTAATACTTGCCATTCAGGAAGTTAGGGATACATCAGCACGTCGTTTCCTTGAGCTGGCCTTCTCGTCAATAATTGTGACCAAGTCAGGGGGTGTTTCTCGTGCACGGGATCTTGCACATAGCCGTCCGCATTTGGTTGAAACCAAAATTCCCAAGAATGCGCTCGAGCAATTCTCACTTCGGCTATCCAAGAATCTTTTCAGCATTGCGCAACTCAAAACGAATGGCACAATAGCGGCCCCGCTAGCCGCTGATGCTCGGTCCATGCCATTAGCGGATGGGGTTATAGACCTTATTGTAACTTCGCCGCCATACGCCAATGCTATAGATTATGTGCGCGCTCATAAGTTCTCGCTTGTATGGTTTGGTAATTCCGTTGCGAATTTGTCCGAGTTACGAGCCAAGTATATTGGTTCCGAACGCGTCAGGCACAACCAATATGCCGCGCTGCCCAACAGACCAGAAACAATCATTCGACAACTGGCTGAGCGCGACAGCGTTAAGACCTCAATTCTGCGCAAGTATTTCGTTGAGATGAAATCTGTATTGGCTGAAATGTATCGCGTCCTTCGTAAAGATTCAGCCGCTATCGTTGTAATAGGCACATCTGTGATGCGCGGAATCAATGTTCAGACACACTATTGCCTATCCGACATTGCCACTGAACTGGGATTCGACGCGGTCGCAGTAGTTCAACGTATTTTGGATCGAAACAAGCGTATGATGCCTGCCCGCTTTGTTAAAAAGACTGACTCAATGATAGAACAGCGAATGCATGAGGAATATGTCATCGGCATCCTTAAACCTGAAAACCATAAAATAGGAAAGCATGCCAACTCGTGAGCAGACGATAGCTGATGCCATTGAGATCGTCGAAAAACTCGATTACCCATCCGGATTGAGAATAACAACGGCTTGGTTGGGCATCTACCAAACGCTGTTGTGGTATGAACCAGTCAATTTCCTGGGATTTAGCGATTTACCACATATCATTGAAGCAGACAAATTACGCCCCTCTTCATCTGCTAGGAAACATACATGGACCAGCCCGAATGCCTGGCAAAGACGAGCACAGGCGTTTGGCATATACCTGGCCGAACAGTTGGGTGTCAGGTCAACGAGGTGCAGTACAGAACCAACTTGTTAATGAGATGCCCTGGTTACGAGGGGATGCAGCGGCAAAATACCTTAGGCATCGCTTTTGTGGGCGTGATTAAACACTTCTTGGAGAAGTTCGGATTTAGGGATGTGTCCTATGAAATCGAAGTTGAAGCCTCTACAATTTTCTCTGGCATTACTTTTCCCGGTCGCAGTCGCACACCTCGAATTGACCTACTGGTCAAACGTAATAACATCCCACGCGTGATTATCTCAGCAAAGTGGAGCTTACGTCACGACCGGCTGAGCGATATCACGAACGAATGCCCTGTTTACAAGGCTGCCTACGAGCGAATCTATCGACAGGCTCGCCGCGATCATCTGCTGTACTACGTGATTACCAATGAATATGATCCCTCGCGTCTGAACAAGATTTTGGATGATACATGTGTGGATGGCGTTGTTCATGTGCACAAAGCAGCGGTCTCAGAAATATGCGGGTTAAACGGTCGGCTAACGCGATTAATAGACCTTGTAGATTTTATCAACTCTACATCATCTTTATAGGATGTAGATAACATCTTGGCTATCAAGAAGAAAATGCAGCATAAGACTGGCCAAAAGTTTTATTTTAGTTTAACACTCCGCATACCAAAGGCAAGAGTTTACTAGTGGCTGAGCAAATTACCTGCTTTCTGACTTTACCAGTAGCTATCAAAAACAGGCAGTCCGGATGACTTATCGATGAAAACCCGACGGTGGGGTTTATTGGAATCCGCATACGAAAGAACTCTGGTTCACTGATAATGGGCGCGACTGGTTGGTTGATGATTTGCCGGCGGACGAACTGAACCATGCCCAGCAAAAAGGATTTTAGTTCGGATTCCCCCGCTGCCATGGAAAGAAAATCCCCGACAATGTATTAGGTGTGTGCTTTTACATGGGAGCAGTGTTCCCAAGCAAGTATAGAAACCAGATTTTCATTATGGAAGCATGGCTTCTGGAACCGTTCGACGCCCATTGGGTATCGCCTAATACTCATGTGCCTCCAAAAAAACCGCACAGTGAAAAAGCCTTCGCTGCAGCTTGGTTGCAGTGCTTTTGGGTATGATGACGCCCCGTAGATGTGCTCGTTTTGTCCGACGGTGCGCTCCTGGTCTTCGCCGATGGGGGCTCCGTGTTTACCGGATCAGTTAGAAAAGGAGTAATATTAGCAATAACGATAAGTTATTCCGACAAGTCTTCATCATTACATTAACTCGGTTGGCCCGGAAGACCTATTGTCCGGGCGATACGACCCGCTGCAGAAAGAAGGTGAAATGTTCAAAGTGTTTTTCCGAGCTTAAGGAGGGTCTATTCCCCTGAGCAGCTTTCTGAAAGATTTTTAGACAGGTTGGCCGATCGCATTCATTCCGGGCTTCTCTCTCGTGCAGCAAAATCGAGAAACAGTTATGTGATAACAAGCAAAACGGAAAATCAGCTGAGCTTCCGCAGTTCTGGATTATGGACCGGCATTAATGTGGGCTTGAACAATGTAAGTGTCCAGTTAGATACAAGTTCAAGAATCAATCCTCAAGTTATATATCAGGTACAATACTGGGTCTGGACGACGTACTGTCTTCTTTTGTGTCTCGCCATAGGCGTTTTCCTGATTGCAAGTCGCTATTTTTTTTCCGGAATTGTTTGAAAAATGGTGGCATAAACAATCTGACATTTACGATGAGCTCATTTTCTGGGCCTTTCTAATATTCTGGGGTATTTTATGGCCTTGGTTCCTTGTTGCTTTCCACAAGAAAAGCATTCCGAAGTTACTTAAGCATATTTTTGACGAAGTAAATCAAGGTTCATCCGGAATTTGCGTGCTTTAGATCTTGAAAATTTGTGGACAATCAGG
>CAZTAS010000108.1:0-20072 GCA_964611635.1 uncultured Thermodesulfobacteriota bacterium | reverse complement strand
GCGCACCACATGGCCCTTTTCACCGATCCGTTAACTTACCGATCCCAAACTCAGGCTATATTTGAAAGGAAAATCAACGGACCCCATGGAAAATATCAACCTTGAGACATTCCATTTTCGAGGACTCCATCCAAATGTTTTCATAGGAACGGCCAGCGACCGTTACGCAGGCTGGATCGGGCAGATATACTCCAGGGATCGCTATTCTGATCGTGTAAGCCGGCGAACCAATAAAGTGGGTGGAAAAAGCTTCGTGGAAGAAGTCCTACCCGTTGATAGCATCGAAGAGTATTTTCACCATTTCTCGGTCCTGGAGATTGATTACACCTTTTACCGTCCTCTCCTTGAAAAAGACGGACAACCTACTCAGAATTACCATGTGCTCAGAAAGTACCGGCAATATATGGCGGACGGTGATTCTGTCATACTGAAGGTTCCGCAGATGATTTTTGCCCAGAAAATCCGGCGCAAAGGTGAGCTCGTTGACAATGAGGCATATCTAAACCGGGAAATGTTTACCGAGCAATTCTACATGCCTGCTGTGGACGTCTTAGGTTCAACGCTGGCTGGATTTATTTTTGAGCAAGAGTACCAGCGGAAACAGGACCGCAAGCCCATAAACAAGATGACTGAGGACTTGGATGAGTTTTTCGAAGCGATTCCAAAGGATGACCGATACCACATTGAGCTAAGAACAGAGTCCTATTTGAGCAATCCTGTCTTTGCTGTCTTGGAAAAGCATGGGGTGGGTCAGGTGCTTTCTCATTGGACTTGGCTACCTCGACTTCTAAAGCAGTTTGCCAAATCAGGCAAAAGATTCCTTAATTCCGGAGGACAATGTATTGTGCGTCTCATGACGCCGATTGGGATGCGTTACGAAGACGCATATGCGAAAGCACATCCCTTCGATAAAATGGTTGAGGGGATGCTCCAGCCTGATATGGTGGAGGATACGGCTTCGTTGATGAAGACCGGCACAGAGCAGGGAGTGCGAATGAACATTCTCATTAACAACCGTGCGGGAGGTAATGCTCCCTTGATTGCGCGGAGGGTGGCGGAAAGGTTCATGGATATAGAGGGCTGATTTTAGGCGGCTAGCGTGGAATCTTCACAGATCAGTACTTCCTGAAGGCGTTATTCTGGAGGTGCTCTTTGCTGCTAAAGCAATGGGTAATCGACAGAGGGTATTAGCTCTTCTTTCATTTCAATCTCATTCAATGTTTTCATATGCTTTTCATATCCCACTCTTTTGGGAAATCCAGATAATGGCAAGCCATCTGACAAATCCTTGGCAGATCAATGAATAATGAGCAATAGGAAATTGAGATAGATTCCACCTTGGCCGAAACGTCCAAAGACCGCATGTGAAACGAACTCAGATTCTGCTCTGGCGGGCACCTTCTATCAAAGTGATTTTTTTCTTGACATCCCTGGTTAATAATCATCTATACTATGGCCGTGAAACTCAGGAAATGCGTAACATTCGAACTTAGAGATGCAAAGAATGTGGTCTGCCCTCTTATACCCCCAGAGTGCAGTTTTGATCTCTCTGGAGTGGATAAAGTGTCGTGATTATCTTTCAATTGAATTGAAATACACCTGTAAATCACTCCAAACTCATGGGTAGTAAAATGTTTGCCTGAACTCAGTGCCGGAATAACTCCAGCGCAAATGGCTCGCACAAATTATCACTTGACAATCAAATTTTATACGCTATATTTCCACTTGCTTTGAGTCCTAATCAATGGTCGAATAATGCCCGAAGGTTGGGCATCGTCCAGAACAGTATTAAAGGAGAAACGAATATGGCAGAAAAACCAAAGTATATACTTTTCAATGGAGAGATGGTTTCTTACGGCGAAGCCAAGATACATGTCATGACGCCCGCAGTCCGATATGGATCCAACGTTTTTGAGGGAATAAGGGCTTATTGGAACGAAAAGGAAAAAGAGCTGTTTCTTTTTCGGCTTCGAGAGCACTTGATTCGTCTTAAGAACTCGGTCAAAATGATGAGAATGGACACCGAGATGAATTTATTGGATTTTGAGCCTGTTTTACATGTCATTCGGGCCAACGAAATTCGGGAGGATTGCCACTTGCGATATCATGTATATGTGGATGGGAGTGGCCCAGCACATCTTCGATCTCCTGTAGGCTCTTATGTGATCGCAGTCCCTGTTGGTCGAATGAAGGATATCGATAAAGGAGTCCGGGCAGGGGTGTGTTCCTGGGCTCGTACCCCAGATAATGCCATCCCTCCAAGGATCAAGTGTATAGCGAATTACCAGAATTCGCGCATGGCTTATCTGGAAGCCTTACAGAATGGCTACGACAGTCCTCTTTTTCTCACTTCCAACGGTAAGGTTTCGGAAGGGCCTGGCGCAGCGTTCTTCCTGGTGCGAGATGGTATTCCCATAACACCGAGCATTACTTGTGACATTTTGGAAAGCATAACCCGCGACACCTTGATTCATCTTTTCAAAGACAAATACGGTCTCCAAACACAGGAGAGAGAAATAGACAGAACGGAACTTTATATAGCCGATGAGGCTTTCTTTTGTGGCAGCGGCTGGGAAATTACACCCATCGTTTCCATTGATGGAATCCCGTTGGGTCAAGGGAACATAGGACCGATAACACAAACTGTTCAAAAGCAATATTTTGATATCGTTCGTGGAATCGATCCTTCCTATCCACAGTGGAGAACCCCTGTTTATAAACCCGTGTAAAAAGAGCCTCTGCACGGATTGTTACAGAATTGTATTGTCAGGGCACAAGATTCATTGAGATTGAATGATTGCCAGGTATCCAATTAAGTTTCTTACCAAGCATCAATATGCCAAGTTGGATCGATGAAGAAATTTGAAGGAAGCGGAAAATGAAACCGAATAGAACAAAAAAGTTGATCACTTCCGGCCGTCTTGCAGTCGGACAGTGGGTGGGGCTTTGTGATCCTGCAGTAGTGGAAATAATGGCCCTGGCAGGGTATGACTTTGTCGCCATCGACCTGGAACACACGATGTTCGATTTACAAACAGTAGAAAACATGATGCGAGCAGCCGAGGCCACTGAGATTACTTCTCTGGTGCGTGTGCCCTCCCTGGATCCCAAAATGATTTTACGCGTCATGGAGTGCGGCGCCCAGGGTATCTTTTTGCCCCATGTTCGCACAGCAGAAGATGTAAAGGTTGCGGTTGACGCTGCCAAATATCGGCCCGTGGGAGACCGCGGTATCTCTGGCGTAACACGGGCAGCCCGATACTTAGCTCCTGATTTCATGGCACACACCAGGGTTTCCAACGAGGAAACTATGATCATTGCCATGATTGAGGAAGTGGAAGCGGTGGAGAGGATCGATGAGATACTTGCCGTCGATGGTTTGGATGTGGCTTTCATTGGTCCGGCAGACTTGGCGCGCTCGTTGGGAATCCTTGGTCAGAAGAATCACCCGCGAATGGCTGAGGCAGTTGATCGGGTTCTTGAAACGGGTCGGAGACTCGAAAAGGCACATATTGGCATTGCCTGTTTCCATAGTATGTATGATCCGCCACTGGAGACCCTCGTCAAAAAAGGAATTCGGTGTGTAACCACATCCCCTACAGATACGGCCCTGTTGTTGCGGGCTTGCCGTGAACAGGTCCAGCTTGCTCGTAAAGCTGAAAGCCAATAGAATACCATGAAGCTGAGAATATTTAAGGATATTGAGGATCGGAGGGCTTCGAGAACAAACCAATTTCCCCGGAGCCATCGCCTGGAACCCACCAGATTTGTCCACGCTTTCAGGTCTGATTTAACTCCTGCTTGCACTCTTGAACCGGGTGATATTCTCGAAGCCACGACTCAGGATGCGTCAAATGGTAAGGTTCGCTCCATTGACGATCTGCCCGGCAAAGTAGCCCAACGTCCGTGGGTAAATCCATTGACGGGCCCGATCGTAATCAATGACGCCGAACCCGGGGATGCACTCATCGTAGAGACTTTGTCCATTGAACCATTGGAAGCACGAGGTTTTTCATGGATCAGGGCTGATTTTGGAGCTCTTGTAGCCACAACGAGCACGGCACTTCTTAATTCTCCATTGCCCGAAGCAGTATGGCCTTATGAGATCCAGGAGGGCAAAGTCATTTTCCGCAGCCGTATGAATGCTCGCAAGATCATCCTGCCATATCAGCCATTCCTCGGGACTATCGGTTGTGCTGCACCAGAAGAAGCTCCCCATAGCCTTATTCCGGGCAAGCATGGCGGGAATATGGATGCAGTGGATAACGGTGTAGGCTCTTTTCTGATCCTTCCGGTCCTCGTTTCGGGGGCTTATCTCTATTTCGGGGATGCTCATGCTGTTCAAGGTGATGGAGAATTGTGCGGAGTTGCGGTGGAAATATCAGCACGGGTAAGACTCCGTATCGATCTAATTAAAAGACGAACGGTACGGTGGCCCATGATCGAGAGTGCCGATGCCATCATGGCTGTGGGTTCGGCCAGACCTTTGGAGGATGCTTACCGCATTGCATGCAAAGAGATCGTCCTCTGGCTCCAGGAAGAACACGGCTTCGAACTCCTTGATGCCTACCAACTGGCCAGCCAGACTTTGACGTGTCGCATTGGTAACGTGGTGGATCCATTCTATTCAGTAGTAGCTCGTTTTCCTAAGGTTTTTCTTGATGGAGGTGGCTGATAATAACCCCATTGGCATGGCTTTAAAGCCTTTGTCATAGTAATGTAAATAGAAAATGAGACCACTGTGGTCTCAATGAAATGAATTTCTTAGCCATTGAAGGCCTCAAGAAAGAAATTCAGCTACCTGAGATGAAGCCTCATATTTTTTGAATTCGGGTTTATTCTTTTTGAAATATCCGTCGACGTTGTCTGATGATGCCAAGTGCTGCCACTATGGTAAAAACCATGAAAGTGACTGACAGAGGGCGCGTAAAGAACATATAGATGTCTCCCTGGGAGATGAGCATCGACTGTCGGAAAGAAAGTTCGAAGAGGGGCTCCAGAATGTATGCAATGACGAAAGCTACCGGACTGAAGCCGATCTTGATCATTAAGTATCCTAATATTCCGAATCCAAGCGTAACCCAAATATCGAATAGGCTTTTGTTAAATAAATAAGATCCCGTAAGACACAAGATGAGGACTGTAGGAATGAGGATCGCCCGGGAAAGGCGGGTAATCAAAATTGCAACGCGGAGGAGCTGATAGCCTATGATTATGTTGGCAATGTTAGCCAGCATCAGGCCGCTAAAAAGGGCATAGATGAAAGGAGCATGTTCTTTAATCAGCATTGGGCCGGGTGTCATTCCGTGGATAATGAATGCCCCTAACAGGATGGCAGCATTAACATCTCCTGGGATGCCAAGGGAGAGCAGAGGAATCAGATTAGCTCCAAGCACTGCATTGTTTCCCGCTTCAGCTGCGGCCACTCCTTCAAGAGCCCCTTTGCCGAACATTTCTGGATTCTTGGATCCTTTGCGCGCCTGGCTATATGAGAGAAAAGCTGAGGGGCTGGTTCCGATACCCGGCAAGGCGCCAATAGCTGTGCCGATTGCCGCCCCGCGGAAGATGGTCCGAAGACAGCCGCGAAACTCCGCTCCAGAGATCTTTTTGTCATTTGGATTGCCACTGTCCGGCAAGAAACTCTCAGATGATTTTCTAAAAGACGATTCTGCTTGTATAATCATCTGGGAGAGAGCCAATACTCCGATGATCACGGGAACCAACGAAAAGCCGGTGGAAAGCTCAATGAGGCCAAAATCAAAACGGGGGCTGGCCATCATCGGATCCAATCCAACAGTAGCCACAAGAAGACCCAGACCTCCTGAGGCCAACCCTTTGATGAGAGAATCTCCAGAGACTGCTGCTACAATAGTTAGCGCGAAAAGAATTAAAGTGGCATACTCAGGTGGACCAAACTTTAGCGCAACCGAAGCCAGTGGGACGCACACAAAGATCAATACAAGGTCACTGAGCGTATCCGCCATCACAGAGGCATAGAGCGCTATTTTCAGTGCTTTTTTACCTTTTCCCTGTTTAGCTAGGGCGAATCCATCCATCACTGTGGCTGCAGCAGCTGGTGTTCCAGGCACACCCAGGAGAATGGCCGAGATAGATCCTCCATAAATTGATCCTTTATGGATACCTATCAGCATTGGGATCGAAACCCATGGCGGCATGTAGAATGTTATGGGGAGCAGGATAGCGACGGCCATGTTGCCGGTCAAACCCGGGATGGCACCTACTATAATCCCCAAAGTCACCCCGAATGCTATGCCTAGGATGCTCTGCCACCCTAATATCAAATTCAATCCTTGAAAAATATTTTCCCACATGGTTGATGCTTTTGCCAAGTGCTGATTCTTGTGAGAGAAGCCCCTGAGAAATCAAGAAAACAGTTTGCCTCCAGGAAGTGAGATCTTCAGGAACTGCTCGACGAATAGATATATGATCAATGTGAACAAGCAAATGGAAATCACCAGCGTCCACCACCGGCGCACGCCCATCATGATCATTAAGCAAGCGAATCCCACCGGTGTCGCTAAAAAATAGCCCAATGAACTGATGAGATATACATACAGAACGGAAATCGCAACAATCATAAGCCCATTATTCCTCTCCTCGCGATCCCATTGAATCTGAAAAGTGCTCTTCCCCCTTCTCTCCCCCCATAAGCTCTGAACAATTAAAATCGCGCCTATCATGATCAGGAACCATGTAATCAGCTCGGGGAAGAATGCCGCAGACAGTCCAGGATGAGGCATTTGATCGACTTGGTATGGGATAAGGACATAATAGATGATTCCCCCCATGGCAATGAGGCCTGCGCCAATGAATCCATCGGTATACGCTTTGCTGAACATGCGAATTATCCTTCTATTAGTAACTCACGAGAGAATTGCCAACCTCGGTAAAATGAGATTAGGAAAAATCAGTTGATACACGCTTTTTGCTCCAATGAAGGGAAGGGGATGACCCCTTCCCACATTCAGATCACTTCTTATAAAGGCCTATCTTCAGTTTCTCGGCCAGAGCTCCCCAGGCCTTATAATCTTTATGGATCTTCGCGCTCAGTTCCTTGTGGCCTGTGTATGACACAAGCATGGTCAAGTTTTTCATTCCTTTAATGAAATTCGGATCTTCCATTGCTTTCTTGAAAGCCTGATCCAGTTTTTCCAGAATAGGCTCTGGCACCCCTTTAGGTGCAGCGAGCCCCGTCCAGGACGAGAGGTCAAAGCCATATTTCCCCGGGAGACTTGGTACAGGCCCTACACCTTCCAGTGGGTAATCGGAATAAGTCACAAGAACCCTGAGCTTTCCAGCCCGAACATGGGGCAGGACCTCTCCCGAGGTGGAGGAGGCGGTAATGTGCCCGCCCAATAAGGAAGCTACTGCTGGTGCGCCGCCACCAAAGGGCACGAAGGTTATTTTGACATTATATTTTGCCGCTAGCCACTCCACAGCCAAGTGTGCTGAAGCGCCAATGGCGGAAACACCAACGGTTACTACCTTCGGGTTTTTCTTGGCATACTCCATGAATTCATCTACGGTCTTCCATGGTCGGTCAGCTTGTACAGCAAGCATGGCTACATATTCCCCGTAAGACACCACAGGGCTGAAATCTTCCCAGGCCTTGTAAGGAACTGACCGCATGTGAGGAACGATGCAAGCAGCGATGGCGTTTAGCGAGACCAGGCTGTATCCGTCGGGCTTGGCCTTCTTATTTTCCATCAATGCCAAGGCGCTTGCCCCGCCAGGCTTGTTCTGAATGATGATGGGCTGTCCCAGTGTTTTCTCTGCGGCCTTAGCCAGCAGGCGGATGGAGAGATCGGTTCCACCTCCAGGGGACCATCCGATGGTTAGTTGGATAGGCTTAGAGGGGAATTGGGATGGATCTTCGCCCGCCATAGCTGCCGGAACAATTAAAGCGATTAGGCAACAGGAGACCATACAATGTGCAAACAGGGTTTTGCTTCTTTTTCGCTTCATAGCTCTACCTCCTTTACTTCTTTACTTTAAATGGTTTTCAAAAACGATGCGCTCAATCCCACCGATGTTTGCGGAATTTTATGCGCCCAGAGACTGATCGGACGACAGTAGGTATTCCAAACCGCTCTTCATCCCGAATCGGAAAGTCCTCTCGATGATGGCTTCCTCTGCTTTCTTTTCGTCTCAAGGCCGCCTCCACTACTACTTCTCCCACATCCAGCAAGTTGCGAAGCTCCAGCAGCTGCTTTAAATTTTTCAGTCTGTCTTTTCTGGGTTCTGTAAGATTTTGCCGGATGTCCCGCACCTCATCCAGTGCATATACCAGACCTTTTTCGTTTCGAACAACCATCAGATATGTCCAGAAAACCCTCTTTAGTCTTTGCCGCAAATGTACTACATAATCATTCTTACTACTACCAATTTGGTAGAGTGTTGCGAATAAGCGATTTATCGCTTCTGATGGGATTTGAGCATTGGTATCACGGGATTCAATAGCAGCATTAAACCCAGCCCTTGCGCCGAAGACTTGACAGGCCAACAGCATATTTCCACCCACCCGATTTGCACCATGCATGCCTCCCGCAGCTTCACCCGCCACGTATAAGCCCAGAAGCGTTGTCCTCGCCGAGGAGTCTACCAGCACCCCGCCGCCAAACGAGTGGCTGTAATTTATAATTGATATCAGATCGCTCCTGATATCAATGCCGTGGGAGAGCAGCCATTGATACCTCATTCCTATGAGTGGATGATCCTGAGGAATCTCATTCGCTTTGTCCCTCAAATCTAGGAAGACGGGATGATCTCCATTCCCACAGACCTCTTTGAAAACCACAATGTCTATGTGCTTTGCTGAGTGTTCAAAGCTAAATGGCCAGTGGGTTGACTTGTCATTCATGCACTCCTCAACGCAAACCCCAGATGGAAGGTGTTTTGAAAAGATGGATTGTCCTTCCGAGTCTACAACTTTAGGGTAAAGAGGCCAAACCCAATTGCCGATAAGCAATTTGGGAGATGCTGCGCCGATACCCATCTGCATGAACTCCATATTGATGAGTGAAGCTCCAGCCCGTAACGCCATGGCGTAGCCATCGCCTGTGAGGTCTGCGGGGTAGAGAGTGTGGCGGAAAAGCTGTCCTGCGCCTCCTGTTGCTAAGATGGTGGCTCCGGCATTAACGGCTATGACCTCTCCCTGGGGACCGAGGGCCAGCACCCCTACACATCTGCCGCCATGGACAGCCAACTCTGCAACCATGGTTTTAGACAACACCTGGATGCCGCTTTCGAATATTTTTTCCTTCAATATTGACATAACGGGGAATCCAAAACCCTGGACAATGTGCATACGAGGACGATGGCCGAAACAGGCCGTATTAATAAGATGCTTGCCATTTTGCTTCATGAAATGGATGCCCCACTTATTGAAGTCATTAATAATTTGGGGGGCATTCTCAACTAAGATGCGAACTAAAGTTGGATCGCACATTCCCATGCCCGCGTCCATGGTTTCTTGAAAATGGAATTCAGGATTGTCATCCGGATCACCACAGCCATCGGCGATACTGAAACTACCTATGTCAGAGACTCGATAAGAAGTAGCACCGCATTTGCCAAAAGTTCCTTTAACCAGCATAATGACCTCAACACCTTTGGCTCTAGCCTCTAAAGCTACCCTTGCGGCTGCACATCCACCTCCGATTACTAGGACATCTGTTTTTACTCGAAGAATATTTGATTTTTTTAGTATCAAATCATTTCGCCTTTTTAATGTACTTTATATTACCTTTTTATCACATCTTGTATAACGCATGAGCGCACTTTTTAGAAATCAGGTCATTGCGGATGTCACGCTGAAGGAGTGAAAATGACCGCTCCTTGGGTTCTCCAAAGCCGCCCCCGCCCGGAGTCTGGATGGTAAGTCTATCCCCCTTCCGCAGCACCAGGGGTTTCCCGGCCCCTATCGGGCGCCCGTTGAGAAAGATCTTCCCTACGGAACCGTCCTTTCCCCCTGCAAGACCTTTGGGCGGGAACTTCGACCGCTGAGAAAACAGCGAGATGGAACAGGGATTTTGCGAGCTTATTCGGATTGTGAATTCTTGGCCCAGGCCGCCACGGAATCGTCCCGCTCCGCCTGAATTGCGTGCCAGCTCCTTTCGCACGATTTGAATGGGGAACGCGCTTTCCAGAATCTCCACAGGGGTATTGGATACGTTGGTGGGAAAACTTACGCAGGACAGCCCGTCCTTCCGATATGATGCTCCTTGCCCACCGTTGATGAAAAACAGTCCTGAAAAACGCCGGCCATGGTCGTCGATCCCGTAGATGGCCATCCCGAAAAGGGGGGAGCCGCTCTCGGCTGGGACCTTCTTAAGAAGCGCTGATCCCAGCGCGCCGAAGACCATCCCTGGCAGATAATGTCCAATAGTAGCCCTTGCGGCTACGGCGGCGGGATACCGGGCGTTCAGGACACACCCTTCCGGCGCGATAACCAGGATGGGCCGGAACGCTCCTTCATTATTGGGCACATCGGGGCAGAGTAAAGCCTTAACCGCATAGCACGTATATGCGTATGTGTAATTCATGACAGTATTGAGCGCGGAATCAGTCTGAGGCGAGCTGCCGGAGAAGTCGATCTCCATCCGGTCGCCTCTAACCGTAATCAGAACTCTCAAGTGAAGCGGGAGGGAGGGATCGAAGCTGTCTACGTCGGCTTCATATGGATATTCACCTTGTGGTATTTCCTCAATGGCTCTTCGCATGGCTTTTTCTGAGAGAGACTGCAGTTGCCCTGCCAACACGGAGAGATTCCACAAATGGTACTCTCTTAGGAGTTCCTCCAGGCGTCTGGCCATGATCCCATTGGCCGCTATCTGGGCCTCCAGGTCCCCCCGAACTTGATCTGGAACCCGGACGTTCCTTTCGATGAATGCTATCACGTCTTCGTTCAGGTTTCCTTCTCGATAAAGCTTGCTGATGGGTATCTGAAGCCCTTCCTCGTAAAGCACCAGACTATCCGGTGCCCGGACGCGGCCTCCTATATCGGTCATGTGGGCGATGCAACCCGCATATGCCACCAGTCGCTGGTCAAAGAAAATGGGGGTGATCATGGTGATATCAGGCAGATGACCGGTGCAAAACCAGGGATCGTTGCAGATGAGAACATCGCCGGGGCGAAGGGCATCGGGAGGATAACGTTTCACGAAGTGCCGGAGGGATGCCGGCAGCGTCCCTATGAAAGAAGGAATACTTCGAGTAGACTGGGCGACAGCACTGCAGTCGGGCGCGAGCAGCATGCACGTGTAATCATGCGATTCTCTGACCACGGTTGAGAAGGAGGAGCGATACAGCGTCACCGCCGCCTCGTCGGCAATGGAGATCAATCGTTTCCACAATATCTCAAGCGCAATAGGATCAAACGGAGCTTTCAAAATTTAGTCCTTTCATGGAATAATCTGAATCAGGTTCAAATGCTCATCGATGAAAAATCGAGATCCCAGCCCCACAACCACCGTGGATTCCTTTTCCTGGACTATTGCAGGGCCGCTGGCTTCGAAGCCCGGCCCCAACTCGTATCGGTCGTATACATCCGCCGGCACATGCCCGCCCTCATCGCGAAAATAAACGCGCTTTGTGCCTTTTTTCCCTCCGGATACACCTGAGACATGACCTCTCCCGTATCGAGGAACGAAGTGGGCTCCAGGACCGGATATGGTGACGCGCCAGCTCACCCCCTCAATCTGAACGCCTCTCAAATGGCGTCGATACAAATGGTAGTATGTATCCCAAAAATTTTGTTCGATTGCCATCCTGGAATCTGTTGTAAGAACGCCATTTGGTATGGGAACGGTTATTTCATATCCTTGTCCAACATATCTCATGTCCGCCATCCGAGTCACCACCATTTCGGCGTCCGAAATCCCTGTCTGTCGAATCACCTCTCTCCCCCACTCCTCCATCTCCTGGTATATGGCATTTACTCTTTCCCAATCCAAAGTGGCCAACGTGCAAATATATGATTTGACGAAGTCCACGGCGGGAGGCGCGACCAGCGAGCCTATGGCGGATGCGACCCCGGCTCCATGAGGACAGAGAATCCGCGTAATATGTAGTTTTCGGGCCAGCGAGTATGCATGCACTGGGCCAGCGCCGCCGAACGCCACCAGGGTGTATCTCCGCAGGTCTACTCCTTTCTCTGCGCTGTATACTCTGATGGCAGCTACCATGTTCTCGTTGACCACATCGTGGATGCCCCAAGCCGCCTCAAGCGAGCTGACACCCAGGCGTGCGGAAATGAGACCCAGCGCTCTGTCGGCCTTCTCCTCATTTAGCTGCATGGCTCCGCCGAGAAAGTAGTCAGGGTCCAGGTATCCGAGGGCAAGATCCGCGTCAGTGACGGTGGGTTCTATGCCTCCCCGATCATAGCAACATGGGCCGGGGTCAGCGCCGCTGCTGTCGGGGCCAACCTTCAACAAGCCCATCTCATCCACCCGGGCGATACTTCCTCCTCCTGCGCCGATTTCGATGAGCTCGATAGAGGATATCTTCAGGGGAAAGCCGCTCCCCTTCTTGAACCTGTGCACCCGCGCCACCTCAAACTCGTGCGTAATTGTGGGAACGTCCTCAGTAATCAAACAGGCTTTGGCCGTGGTACCGCCCATATCGAAAGACAAAAGGTTCAATGAAGAAAGCGCAGATAGCGAAGAGGGGGAACGGTGGTCCTGTGGTCGAACGTCGGCGAGTGCCCCTGCAAACTTCAACTGACTCTGTGTCCCGTGTCCTACCCCTTGTTCAGAACTCAGCAACCCTCCAAGGAACCGTGCCATGAGGGCCCCGGCCGCCGGGCCCGATTCGATCACCCGAACCGGGTAATCCCGTGCCGTCTGTCTAGCCGGGGCAATGCCCCCCTTTGAGAGCATAATGAAAAGCTGACCCCGAAAGCCTGACTCTACCAATGCCCTTTCGAAGTGCTCTAAGTATCGGACCATGATGGGTTTTATATAAGCATCAACCACTGTGGTTACGGTGCGCTCGTATTCCCGAATCTCCCCAGCAACACGGGAGGAAAGGCTGCAGAACATGGCTTCATAATGCTCCGCCGCCAGGCGCCCCACCTGCTCTTCGTTGGCAGAGTTCATATAGGAATGTAAAAAGCATACAGCCAAGGACTCGAACTTATTCCGACGGAGGCTCTTCAATACACGCAGTATCTCGGACTCACTCGGTTCATGCTGGATATTGCCATTCTTATCAGTCCGCTCGTTGATTTCTTTCCGCAAAAAGCGTTCTACTAACGGATCAGGGAGTTCAAGAAGAAGATCGTAGATGTCGTATCGGTTCTCCCTCCCGATCTCGAGAAGATCCTTGAAGCCGGCGGTAGCGACCAGCGCGGTTCTCGCCCCCTTACGCTCGATAACAGCGTTGGTGGCAACGGTGGTGGAATGAATCAGGGCTTCGATCTCCTCGGCGCCAACGCCGGCTTTTCCGAGGACCTGATGAAAGCCCTCCATGGAGCCTTGGGAAGGGTCGACCGGTGTGCTGATAACTTTCTCAATAAACACAAGGCCGTTGCGCCTGTCCAGCAAAACAATGTCTGTAAATGTTCCTCCAATGTCGATAGCCATCAAAAAGGAACGACTCCGCAGTGGATCAAGCTCTTTCACAACATCACCTTTCTGCATGGGTTTTGACGGATAATTAAAAAATCCCCGCGAGGAGTCAATCCGAATGAGGTGTATACCTTTATGAATTCGGCCTGGGCTGCAAGGGTCTTTTGTTTAGGAAGAGTGATTTTCGGCGTCACGCCAAGCTGTTTCGTGCCAAACAACCTATGTAAGGATATTGGACTGGAAGCAAAGTTGTCAAGGAAATATTACGGGAGGAGGAGGGTATTTTTCTTGACAAAATTCCATGATTTAAGTATATTTATTTGCAGCGTCGGGATCTGGTTGGCTGGCAGTTGGCGCTTGGGTATCAGAACTACCGGGTACAAGGAGGGGAAAATTATGAAATACTTGTGTAAATTCGTGGTTATTGGAGCAATGATTACTATCGGCATGATGGCATGGGCAGCTTCAACGGCGGCTGATTTTCCGACCAAGCCAATAAAAATCATCGTGCCCTGGGGACCGGGAGGCACAACTGATCTGAGCTGCCGCAAGCTCGCCTCCATCTCGGAGAAGGCCCTGGGGCAATCCATAATCGTGGAGAACAGGCCGGGGGCAACAGGCACCAACGGCATCACCGAGGTTGTGAATTCCAAGCCCGACGGTTACACCATAGCTTCCGTTACAGCCGCACCCATAATGATAGTGCCCAACATCAGGAAAATTAAATATGACCCCCTCAAGGACCTGCGTCCAATTATGAATTATTCAGGATCTTACCATGGCGTTGTGGTGCCGAAAGAAGCTCCGTGGAAAAGCTTCCAAGAACTGGTGGAGTTCGGGAAGAAAAACCCAGGGCTGGCCACTTACTCCACTGCTGGCACATATGACGGGTCTCATTTCAGCATAATCTATGTGGAGGATAAATCAGGCGCCAAATTTACGAACGTTCCTTTCGTGGGCGGTGCCACTGCACGTGCCGCGGTAATGGGTAGGCACGTATCTTTTGCTGTGGCCGCCGGATGGGCTGATCATGTGAAAAGCGGCGATCTTCGCCTTCTTGCCATCCTGGATGGAACACGTGATCCGAATTTCTCCTATGCACCCACCTTGCGCGATATCGGCTACGACTGGGAGTATTCGTCCATCATGGGTTTCATGGCTCCAGCCAAAACGCCCAATGAGGTTGTCGCTAAACTCGAGAAAACTTTCTTGGATGCGGCGGAGACCAAAGAGTTTTTGGACTTCATGAAGAGCATAAACATGCCTATGCGGATAATGAACGCCCAGGAGTTTGGACGGCTCATCAACTCCACCGTTCCTTTTTATGGCGAAATGGCCAAGAAACTGGGGATCCGTCAGTAGCACATTAACATCACAGGGTGGCCATTCAGGGGACAGGCTCTTGTTTTATTTTTTTAGGTTAGGTTACTTTCTGCCGCCAGCCGGCCGGGGTTTGAGGGTTGAAGGACTGGATATCCGCGGGAGCTTTTGTTCTTTTCGTTATAATAATGCTGGTTTGGGTGATTCCGGAGGGGATTCAAGTCAGGAGGGTGCCGCCTGGACAACCCGGACCTGCGTTTTTTCCCAAAGTACTTTGCTCAGCCATACTAATCCTGGGAATGTTAATTCTGGCCAAAAATCTTCTGGCGCGGGTAGGAAAGGATCATGCGGAGCGTCCGGCTGCCCGGCCTTCCTTATCCGACAACCATGGGCTCAGGGGTCGGGAGAATAGGCGCCAATGGGCGGCCCCGTTACTCATGGTAATTATTATTTTACTGTATATTCCGCTGTTGTTGATAAGCAATTTCATCGCATCGTCCGCCCTGGCGGTTGTCTTCAGCGCACTTGTTTTCGGGGAGCGGAGATGGTGGCTCATGGCCGTACTTGCTGTGACCACCCCGGTGCTCCTGTGGGTGTTCGCCACGAGACTGCTTCAAATTTCGATGCCGTGAATATGAACCGAGAATTTTGCCTGCAATGCTTGAAGAATTTTTCTCGGGCTTCTCATTGATCCTTACTTGGTACGTGGTTACAGCGGCCATAGTCGGGATCGTCATGGGCGTCATCATCGGCGCCATCCCAGGGCTGGGTCCCACTATCGCCATCGCCGTTTTGATTCCCGTTACGTTTGTAATGCCGCCCGTCCCCTCTCTGATGATGCTGCTCGGTGTATACCAGGGAGGTATTTATGGCGGGTCCATTTCAGCGATTATGTTCAATATACCCGGCACGCCTGCGGCATCGGCCACCGTCTTCGACGGTTTCCCAATGGCTCAGAAAGGCCGGGCGTTGAAGGCCCTAAAGGCCGCCCTTTATTGCAGCGTGTTCGGCAATATGTCCAGTTGTCTGGTGTTACTGGTGGTGGCGGCGCCCCTGGCTGCTGTGGCCCTTCGTTTCGGCCCGCCAGAAATGTCGGCGCTGATCCTTCTGGCGCTCACGGTAATAGGTGCGGTGAGCGGCCGTTCCATGCTGAAAGGGTTGCTGGTCGCAATGCTGGGAATACTGTTTAGCACCATTGGACTGGATCCCATATGGGGCACCATGCGCTTCACTTTTGGCTATCAGATGCTGGACAGCGGTTTATCGCTGATTCCCGTGCTGATCGGCCTTTTCGCCATATCCGAGCTTATGGTCCAGTCTGGAAAACCTGACCCGACCCTTGCCATCAGTGACAAATCCAGGGCAGTCGCCCGTTCCGCCCGCAAGAGCGATAATACCGTAACGTTTCTGGAGATCTGGCGGATGCGCGGCATCATGCTGTGGTCGGCATTGATCGGCCTGTTTTTCGGCACGCTGCCAGGTATCGGTTCCACCACCCCCGCCTTCATGAGTTATGGGCTCGCCCGCCAGCACTCTGAGAACCCCGGTGCTTTCGGAACCGGCGTGCTTGAAGGAGTGGCAGCACCCGAGACCGCCAATAACGCAGTGACTGGAGGGGCCCTGATCCCCCTCCTCTCGCTGGGCATTCCAGGCGATGCTTCCACGGCGGTCCTTCTCGGTGCATTCATGCTGCAGGGACTGTCCCCTGGCCCCTTCCTTTTCAAGAACCATGGACCAGAGGTTTATGCCATCCTGATCGGTCTCATTCTGTCAGCCATCCCCACTATTATCATTGGTCTGATAATGCTTCGTTTTGCGGCAAGGATCCTTCGCGTGTCCAGGTCGGCAATCTTCCCGGTGGTCCTGGTGATGTGCGTGGTCGGTTCCTTTGCAGTCAATTACACCGTGCTGGACGTGGCCGTGATGTTCTTCTTCGGCTTTATTGGATATGCGTGCCGGATGCTGGGCTATCCCCTGCCTCCGCTCCTTATCGGTTTCATCCTGGGTGCGCCGTTCGAGCGAGCGGTGCGCCAGTCTCTGCTCATGTCCCAGGGCAGTCTTGTGATTTTCCTGCAAAGGCCGATTGCTTTGGGATTACTGATAGCATGCCTGATCACGTTGATTGTTTCTGTCAGGATCTCCAGACGTATCGAGATGGAGTTTTGAGGATGGCTCCGGAATATTCTCGAGCGGGCCCGGGCCTTCACGCCCGCGTAGATTCGTATAGGGGGAGAAAATTCATGTTGAAAAGAAGCGATCTTGCCGACAGGAGCGCCGCCGAGGTGCGCGCAGCAATCCGACGAGGAGAGTGGAGGCGCACCACTCACGGGCTGGCGAACGGATATGTGCAGGCCAACCTGGCCATAGTGCCCGAGCCATATGCCTTTGATTTCATGCGGTTCTGTCATCGCAATCCAAAACCGTGCCCCCTAATCGACGTCACCGAACCGGGAGGTCCCGAACCACACCTTGCAGCACCCGGAGCTGACCTGCGCACCGATCTTTCCGGCTACCGCGTTTACCGCCACGGCGAGATGGTTCAGGAGGTTGCGGACATCAAATCCATATGGCGGGAGGATCACGTGGGCTTTTTTTTGGGATGCAGCCTGTCCTTCGACTACCTGATGCTCCAGGCTGGAATACCTCTGAGACACCTGCAAAGCGAGCATGGGCGCATAGCCGTGTATATTTCAAACATACCGTGCCAGCCTGCGGGTATTTTCAAAGGTCCCATGGTGGTCAGCATGAGGCCTATTCCCAGAGGCCTGGTAGTCAAAACCGTCGAGGTCACCTCCCGCTGCCCTCTGGTGCACGGCGCTCCTGTGCATATTGGCGACCCCTCCGCTATCGGCATCGAGGACCTCGGCAGACCGCACTGGGGAGAATTCACCCATCTGGCGGCGGATGAAGTTCCTGTGTTTTGGGCGTGCGGCATAACGCCGCAGGCCATCGCCATGTCTGCAAAAATTCCAGAGATGATCACCCATTCCGCCGGCCACATGTTTTTGACTGATTTACGGCTCTGGGATGCGATTAGATAAAGACCTTTTTTTCTCCCGGCAGATAGTATCTGCATCGCCGGCATCTTATAGAGAGATAAAGGATATGGAAATTTCCAACAACGCGCTGGAACGCCTGCGGCAAGGCCGGGTTGCCCTCGGAATGAATGCTCGCCATTCCCGCACCACCGAAATCGCCTCAATACTGAAAGGATGCGGTTATCACTGGATTTTCCTCGATGATGAACACAGCCCTATGCCTGTGGACAGGGCCTACGAGATAAGTCTGGCCTCCATCAGGATAGGGTTGACCCCTTGTGTAC
The DNA here is from genome assembly GCA_964611635.1 of uncultured Thermodesulfobacteriota bacterium. Taxonomy (GTDB): domain Bacteria; phylum Desulfobacterota; class JAFDED01; order JAFDED01; family JAFDED01; genus JAFDED01. Next base: position 1,841 of record CAZTAS010000108.1, on the reverse strand, counting down.
GTGTCAGGGCCAACCTGCCTCATGAGATCGGCCGCCACATGTCAAATGGTGCATTAGGCATCTTTATTCCCCACGTCAATAATGCGGAAGAGGCTTCGAGGGCTGCTCGGAGTTGCCGCTTTCCACCGGCGGGTGAGCTGTCCGTCCCGGGAGCCTTCCCGCAGTTCGGCTATCCCGGCATCCAGGCCCATTATGCCACCGCCGCCATGAATGAGCTCATCATGGTTATCGTCATGATCGAATCTCAGGAAGCCGTGGACAACGCTGAGGCCATCGCAGCCGTGGATGGGGTAGACGTGATGTTTATCGGCCTTCACGACTTTACGCACGAAATGGGTATTCAGGGACAATACGGGCATCCCCGCGCAGTAAATGCCGTGGAGAAGATATGCAAGGCAGCCCGGGCGAATGGAAAACATGCCGGCATCGGTGGGGTGAAGGAGAACTCCATGTGGGAGCAATACATCAAAATGGGCATGCGTATGATCCTTGCCGAAAATGATCTCACCATGCTGGTGGCACGAGCAAAGGAAAGGGCCGATTTTTTCATGAACATCCCCCTCCATTGAGTGGCACCCCTCGGGACACGTCTCTCTGCGCTGCGCTTTCAGGGGAAAAATCTTCTTCGATCCCTGATACGTGTTCAATAAATCGAGAGGAGAAAACGCATGACGGAAATCATCGGAGGCGCCCTACTAATCGAGGGGATGAAGCGAGTCGGTGTAAAACACGTCTTTGGCATGCCAGGCTTTCAACTCATGTCCGCCTACGATGCCATTTATCAATCGGGAGGAGAAATACGGCACATCCTGGTCCATGACGAAAAGTGCGGTGCATTTATGGCTGATGCATATGCCAGGGCAAGCGGCAGGCCGGGCGTATGCGATGCCACAGTGGGACCCGGTGCGACTAATTTGGTCTCGTGCCTGGCAGAGAGTTACTACGCTTCGACTCCCCTGGTGGCCGTTACCAGCGATGTGAGAATGGAATTCGCCAGCAAAAGCCCCAACCAGGAGTGCGACCAGGTCACTATTTTCCGGCCCATAGTAAAGGTTAGCTGGACGATTCATATGCCTGAAAGTATACATGAGGCCACACGTCGGGCCTTCCACCTGTCAGTATCCGGTCGTCCGCGCCCCGTCCATTTGAATCTTCCAGAAAATATTAATTATTCGACCATCTCCTATGACTGGGAAAAACAACTGGCCGATTTTAAGCCTGTCTCCTTCCCCTTCAATCGGCCCGGACCCGATGCCGACGCACTGCACAGGGCGGTCTCGCTCCTTAAAAAGGCCCGGCGGCCTGTTTGCATCGCGGGTGGCGGGGTGCACATCTCCGAGACTGCCGACCTGCTGCTCCAACTTGCGGAAAAGGTCCACCTCCCGGATTTTCAGACCCTCCGGTTTGACCGCCTCGCGCAGGATTTTGGCTGGCGCGGGGTACGGATAGAAAGCGAGGGTAGGCTGGTGGTCGCTAACATGGATCCCGGTTGGTGCCTTGCGGTCGTGATGTCTGCTATATATCAGCTATTTCCAACATCCCGAAAAAGTTACGATATGATATATTCAATTAGAACTGTCTAACAGAAGTGCATAAGTTCATTTATTCCAAGAACATTGTTCATACTTTCACTCAGTAATCGTCAATCTGTGAGCCTTGGTATTTCCAGAGACTTGTAGGTGTAATTCGCAGGCCGGCAAATAGCTGCCTATTCTTAAGAGAGACTGATGCGAATTCAGGAGTCCTTTTTCAGATGAAGACCGATTATCGCTATCGACCTTTTTGTTGACTGAATGGTTATGAGACTGTGCCCAAATTGTGCCCGCGAAGGTCAAATATTT
>CAZTAS010000107.1:0-20200 GCA_964611635.1 uncultured Thermodesulfobacteriota bacterium | reverse complement strand
GTACCGATCACAACTCGCATCAAAAATCCGGGGTTTCCGGATGGACACTAATTATGTAACCTGAATTATGATTTGGATGTAATTTAGAGTTGTTAAAAGCTCAACATGTCTAGTCATTACATCAACATAAAACTCAAATTCAGATTTATTGAGATTACATGAAAAATATCAAAAATCCAGATAGTAAATGGTATCACAGCAATGGTAAAACTTTCAATATGCAAAAAATAAGGTTTGAAATTTGGTCGTTGTCCGGTTTGATTATAAGTTCTTAACAAAATATTCCAGATAAAATTCCGGTTACTGCACCTTACCCTTACCCGGTAATTTTATCATCCACCATGGTATGTGTATGGTGGCCCATGTTAGCTGATAGCATGTTTATCATAGAGCATGGCCTACCTTACTGGTCATCATCCAACTCACTATCCTTATCCAGTATCATCCTGCGGCTCACCAGCCACTCCATAATATCCGCACCTAAATAAAAGCGCTGGGTTTTACTTACCTTAAGAAATGGCAGCTGCTTTGTACGCCGGTATTCACCCAGCTACTCCTTTTTCACGCCCAGTATCTCACACAGCTGCCGCTCACTGTAAATCACCTCATCCAGTGGCAGGCTATGCAGCTTTGTTACATCCACAGCCATCATAACCTTCTCCTTCGCCGCCTACGGTTGCGGCCTCTGTTAGTTTTAAAACCTACGGCCCCGGTATCCGGTGACTCAATAAATGCCGATAGTGCCCATGCTTTTTGGTGGTACCCCCTGCATCGGCCCGTTTTAAGTGATCCTGCTCAGATGCGGCCAGCGTGAACACGCATCCGCTGCATATATAATCCACCTCAGGTGGTCATATGTATCTGGGTACGGTTTCAGGATGGCCGCAAAATTCGCAGGGCTCCACATAGTGCTGCTGCATTGTATCACCTCCTTTGCCTTGTTCCTAAGGTCCTTTTTGGGAGGTGATACTCTGCTCACTGTGTTTCTATACAATCACGGCGTGCTCACATCATAGAAGCCAATGGGCCCAGCTGTCAGGTTTCACCCGGACCTCATGGGACTTCGATACCACCACGGGTGGTGTTGGCTATCACACTTGCGCCAGATCTAAAGCCTGCCCATTACCTGCGGCTTACCCTAAGGCTGTCAGTCCGGAGCCTTTGCCTGCTCTGCCTTTGGGTGTACCGCTCCCGGCCCCATGGCTTTTGGCCCGTGCCTTTTCAAGACTTTCCACCCGTGAGCTATATCTGCGCTTCGTGTTGCCGGGTGGCTGCATTCAAACTAAATTTCCAGCAAATTCCTCCTTTGCCACACGCCACGGACAGTGACGCCGGTATCAACTGCTATGCAAACTCTTCAAAAGATAATCTATGAACCCTCCTCCAAGCACGCTCAACAGAGACGATTATTCTCTAATGCACTTTATCCTCGCATTATGGACTTTCTGAAGTTTCCTCACTCAAGGGGTAATACCCTTTGTCATTATCTTGATCGGTTATCGTGTAAACCCCGAGGACCGTGCCCGGGGCACTAATGATGGCGCTGAAAATGCCTTCCTGGCCCTCGCCGATTAGCTCCTCAGCGGCGATTTGCAAAACCGCATTGGCACCGATAGTCAGTTCCCTCTCTGCCGCCGTTGCACCGGTGAAATCATAGACAATTATGTTGACGACGGCTGATTGATCATCAAAATTGGCCAAAAAAATGTCGCCCCGCGCCCATAAAAAATGTGCCATAATGGGCAGATAGAGGGTGCTCGTCTCTGCGCTTAAAGAACCACGCTTACACTTGCGCATAGACATTGAATGAAAATCCGAGGGCCCGGTGATGATCATGGAGTGGACGTTTTCCGGTGCTTCCACCTCAAGGCTGTAAATCCCATGTTCAAGGCTGATCTCGCTGATATCAACAATTTGGGTTTTCTTCGCTTCGATGGAGATTGTGACAGCGGTAAGCCCTCCTGCTGTATTGTAAAGTTTAATAGTGGCTGAAGCGGAACTGTCACCGAAGTTGGTCAAAGCCAATAAATCGCTGTTATCGCTGCTATCCTGGACCATGGGAAGCCGGGAAATGGAGGTGGTTGGCGTAGTAACCCCGGGGAACCCATCGACAGCCATAGAATTAGCGAACCAAATTAAAACAGGGCTCGCCAAGAAAACAACAAACCAAATCAACGCCTTAAGATTATAAAATTCTTTTCGTATCATCACTCTGTCTCCTTTTACCCAGAATTGAGGAAAGCGGAGCTTTCCCACTTTATGAACCCCTCATCAAAAGCCTTTCTCGTTCCTTGATTGGCTTTACCCTTTAGTAGGACGGTGTGGTGGCCGGAAACCTTGCTTTCTGAGCATTTGAGGCCACCCCAGAAACAAATTAATCATTTCTATCCAGTTTAAAGCACAAAATTGCCGATTAATATAAAAAAGCATATCATGAAAAAGTTATTTAACAAAACAATTCTTAGAACTCAACGATTGAGCTTAGACTTGGTGGCTTCCCAATTTCTCTGGCGCAGCAGATCCCTAGAACTCAGTCCCTTTTCTGGGGAAACCATACTTATTTTTTTACTTTGAGTAGTGGATGTGGTAGAAGTCGGGCATGCCGAGGATGGCAAGGGCGGTGGCTCCAGGCATTCCGCATCTCGTCACCCAGCGGGGAAATCGTTGCCAGGCGACCTTCTTCTGTGAAGAGGACTATGACGCTTATCTGGAGATTATGGCCCAGTGGTGCGGGCGCTTCAGGGTGGAGATCTAGGCCTACTGCCTGATGTCCAACCATGTGCATCTCATTGGCGTTTCCGATCCCAGGATGTCGCGCAGGAGGACGTGAGGCTCCTTCGGTCCCACGAGCGCACGGGGAGGCCACTTGGAGGTGAGGTTTTCATTGATCGTGTGGAGAAAGCCACCGGCCAAGTGCTGCGAAGGCTAAAACCGGGGCGAAAGGCGAGGCAAAAGAAACAATAAATATTGTGTCCCCAGAATTAGTAAAATATCTGTCAACAATATTGTTATATCGCTCAGATTTGTAAATGTGAAGAACCTTTTACAGGCGGGAAATCTCAGGCTGACCCCAGAACCTGTTCATCTTCTTGCCGCCATGGGGGGTTCACCAATGCTAAAAAAACCAGATGTCCACTGCCGATATTCTCAATCCATTGAAGAGCGCCGGGGGGAATATAAATGGCGTGGCCGGGTTCTGCGATGCATTGCTGGTTCTCCACATGCATAATTCCCCGACCTTCAAGTATATAATAAACTTCAGAGGATTGAAGCAACCGATGGGGCCGAGAACATCCTCCCGGTGCCAGCCGGGCATGGGCCAGGCTAAACCGCAGGGGGATTTCCTTGGCCTCGGTCCGATGAGGATGGAGCAGCTCACGCAACGCAGTTCCATCCCCTGCCTTGATAACGGGACAATTTCGGATATGACGAATCCACATTCTGCTTCCTGAGCTTTCCTTTGGTTATAACTCCATGAGCTCATGCGGATAATGGATGATTCGGTCAGGATTTGCGCGCTCAAGGCGCTCGATGTTGTGCCATCCCCACGTCACAGCAGCCACCCTAACGCCCACGCTGCGGGCTTCCTGTATGTCCCCCACCGTGTCACAAATATAGAAACTATGAGCGGCCGTCATGTTGTGAGCCTCCAAAGCGAGATCGATTTTGTGTCCCTTTAAACGTTCCATATCGGCGCCGAGGATGGGATCAAAAATATCCGACATATCGTACCGCTCCAGGAGTCCTTTGATCATGGAGGAGTTGTTGGAGGAGACAAGGGCCATGGTCTTATTGCGCGATAATGATCGAACGGCCTCGGGGACCCCCGGAAAAGGAGCTATGCGATTTATCCGCAATGCCGAGTGGATCCGATTGCCGATCTCTGGAAAGGCCCCAAAGGGTATCCCCTGGCGGCTCATGCTCTCGTATAAGTTGCCGTCCAGCAAGGACAAAAATGCCTCTCGCTCCGCCAGATCCTCACGGCCAAAAGCCTTCATGGCGCGGCTCCAGGCTTCGAAATAAAACGCCAGGGAATCCACGATGACGCCATCGAAATCGAAAATCAAAAGTTTTGTCATATCTTTCTCGCTTCTGTACTCTTAATAAGTCCAGCTTTTGTTTTATCGCTTATATTACGTGAAAAATCAAGAAAATCCTGCTTTTTATTTAAAAAAATTTTCCTGGAGTCGTCGAAACCACCGAAATATAATGGTTATCATGTCCCATCCCGTCAGCAATATTTTTCCGTTTGGCCTCTATCGTTGCCGACACCCAATTGCAGTTCCTCATCAAGAATGTGAACAAAGGGCCCTTGACAAGGGCCGAGCAATCGTGCCATGCTTTCTTTCATGTCTGCATATCAAAACGGGGTCCCGCGACAAGCAGGGGACAAGATAAAGGATCGCGCTACTCTCAGGAATATTCTTGACCGGGAAAGGGACAAGGGCAAAACTATAGTTTTCACAAACGGTTGTTTTGATTTGCTCCATGTGGGCCATGTTCGAACCCTCTCTCTCGCCAGAAAGCAGGGAGACCTCCTGGTAGTGGGAATTAACAGCGACGATTCGGTGCGCTTAATCAAGGGTGAGGGGCGGCCTCTCATGCCCCATGAGCAGCGTGCCGAGATTCTGGCTGCCCTGGAAGCGGTGGACTATGTGGTCATATTCCAGGAAGCAGACCCGCACAGGCTTATTGCAGAGCTTCGCCCCCACATCCTGGTCAAAGGTGGAGACTGGGCTGAAGATCAGATTATCGGGCGCGATCTGGTCGAGGCTCAGGGGGGCCGTGTAATACGATTGGATCCCGTCCCTGGAGCGTCCACCACCGCAATTATTCAAACCATACTGGATAGGTTCGGGAGAAGATAGAACCACCGCACACAATAGCCACAGTCAATTCAGGGCTCCCAGAATCGACGAGAGCGTTGCCGGGTCCAGGTGGGCCCCATAAGGAACTAAAGCAAGACTCACCGGGCCGGCGGAAAGGGCGGCGCGGGAGATTCTTTTAAGTTCATCGGGAGGAATGGGCTCTCCAGTTTTCCAGACTATGGTTTGGATTTTCATTAATATCTGGGCCGGACGGCTGACGAGTGCGACGGAAGATCGAGCCATTTGACTTACAATGGCCTGGATCTCTTTGGGAGACTTCTGGAGTTCATTCTCCATTTGTCGATGATACGCCATGAGCGCATAATAATCGAATCCAATGGACACCGCCTCAGGCAGGCTCTGGCTCAACCAGCACAGAGCCTTTTGCGGAAAGGCGGCCACCTCATACATCAAATTCAGAGCCACTCGTAGATTGTGGTTCTCCCGGCGTGCAGCAAAGCTTATGTCCCCTGCCAAACGCGTAATCCAGCGTGCTTTCCACAGAGCCCACATCCAGAACTCCTTCGTATATCCGGTGACCCTGTATCGACCTTTTTCATCCACGCTGAATCCCCTGTACATTCTCATTGGATCCAAATCGCGACCAGTGTGCTTGCGGTATGCCGCCCGGGCCGCATCGCTTAAGTCCTCGTTATGACGCAGAATCAGGTCGTCCTGCAGCAAGATTCCATCGATGGGATACCTGGCCAGATCTCTGTAAAGTGCCAGAAGGTGATTCCGCATTTCAGGATGGAAGATGGAGATCCCCGGTGCATCCTCTATAACTCCACGCTGAAAGTTATAGCGACGGCACCGGTATTGCGGCATCTTCTCCAGATTAAAGCCAGCCTGACGGGTGGTCATCCATGCGAAGATTCTTAACCCCTGGCGGTGTGCTATATGTACCACCCTTTTCAGCACATTGTCCACCAGAGGGGCGCGGTGGGTCTTGAAATACACACCAGCATTAGACTGTGGCCTGGCGAAGCCATACACGCGGTCTCCATGGTTCTGGAATACGCGAAAAATCAATGTATTGACGCCAGAGCGGCGCAATAAAGCAAATCTCCGTTCAAGCTGGGCGTAATCCTTGTCGGGAATCCAGCTCACCTGCACGGCTGATAAGCGATAAACCCGCTGCAGGCCGAAAAGTGGCTCACTCTTGATGGGAGAGGCGCAGGAAGCCAATGAGAGCCAAAGCAAAAGCAATGTCATCAGCCGGATTGACCGGCGGCCTTGAGTTGGCATGATGAGGGGTTCTCCTTTGAGTCAGAGCCGGACTCAATGCAGGAATCTCTGAACGTGGAAATAGATAGCCAAAAAAGGCTGCATCCATGATACAAGTTGAGGCGCAGCCATACGGGTAAAATGCTTTTTTGCGGCTGAGAGGTGGATCGCAACTCTGTCATCGCGCCAGGGGAAAGAGCGCATCCAGAGCCTGGGGGATGCTCTCCGCCTCCATTAAAGCCATACTCTCCGAGCATGCCAGGAGGCGAGCTGTTTTGGATGGAAGCAGGCAAGTGCGGAAGCCCATCTTCGCTGCTTCCCGGATGCGAAGGTCTCCTTGGCCTGTTCCCCGAATTTCGCCCGAGAGGCCCACTTCGCCGAACACCACAAGGCTCGTATCAAGAGGATGATCCAGCAAACTGGAAACCAGGGCCACAACCACGCCCAGGTCAACCGCAGGCTCATCCACGCGCATGCCACCTGTCACATTGAGGTAAAGATCGTGGCCGGACATGTTATACCCCACGCGTTTTTCCAGCACAGCCGCCAACAGGGAGACCCGATTGGGGTCCACGCCCATGCTTGTCCGTCGAGGCATGCCAAAATTCGAAGGGCTAACGAGGGCCTGAAGTTCCACCAGAATGGGGCGCGACCCTTCCATGCAGGGCACCACTACAGAACCCGATGCTCTGGCCCCGCGATGGGAAAGGAATAATTCCGAGGGGTTGGTCACCTCTGCTAAGCCCATATCCTTCATCTCAAAGACAGCTATCTCGTTGGTCGATCCGAAACGATTTTTCACCGCCCGCAGGATACGAAAAGACTGGCCTCTTTCCCCCTCGAAGTACAGCACTGTATCCACCATGTGCTCCAGGGCCTTTGGTCCCGCAAGGAACCCCTCTTTAGTCACGTGACCCACTAAAAACACGGGTATTCCGTGTCCTTTGGCCATTGTCATGAAGCGAGTCGCTGTCTCCCTGATTTGAGAGAGGCTTCCGGGTGTGGCCTCAAGTGCTTCGGTATAAACCGACTGGATGGAATCCACGACCACCACGTCAGGTTTGACCTGGGCCATTGCCTCCAGGATTTTTTCCATGGAATTCTCCGCCAGCACAAATACTCGATCCGATGCCAGCCCCAGCCGGTCTGCCCGCATCCGGATCTGGCGAGCCGACTCTTCACCCGAGGCGTACAGTACGGTTTTGCCATCGCGCCCCAGCAGATTCGAGGCCTGGATGAGGAGGGTGGATTTCCCGATGCCCGGATCACCACCTATGAGAACCAGGGAGCCAATAACAAGGCCGCCACCCAGTACTCGGTCTAACTCGCTGATTCCCATATGGTAGCGGTCTGCATCGGCCCCTTCAATCGCTGTGAGAGGAACAGGGCCTGCACTTGCAATGCTGTGCGCACTGGGGGAACTCGCAGTCATCTGCTCCTCAACCAGGGAGTCCCATTCCCCGCAATCGGGGCAACGCCCCATCCATCGTGGCTGCTGGGCCCCGCATTGATGGCATACATAAATACTTTTCCCGCGAGTCATGAGAAGGAGTTGATTTTTTATTGGTCAGTGGTTATAATATAACAAACTTATTAATATATCCCAACAAACACTTCAGCAAAATATCCAAGAAAGGAGAATCCATGGGCGAAAAAGCAATTGTGGTGAAAGAGGCTGATTTTGAAGAAAAGGTGTTGAGATCACCCCTACCTATTTTAGTTGATTTTTGGGCGCCGTGGTGCGGTCCTTGCCGTGTGGTAAGTCCCGTGGTAGAACAACTGGCGGTTGATTACGATGGCAGAATCAGTACCGCCAAGTGCAACGTGGATGATAGTCCCTCGATTCCTGCAAGATATGGAATCCGGGGAATTCCAACGCTTATAGTCTTTAAAGATGGACAAGAGGTTGATCGGGAAATAGGAGCCGTTCCCCGAGCCAAGATCGAACAGCTTATCAAAAAGGCAATTTAAACTTTATTAACCACGGCAAGCAGAAGTTTCTAAGTGTGAAATTTATATCTGCCGATTAAGGGCGCTGCCATTTAAATCATACCGAACGAGGGGAAAAGCCTGCTTCAAGCATTCAAAACAACTTCCCCTGTGCATTCTCTTTATAAGTTACTCCCAAATGCTCGTATGCCCTGCGCAAGGCAATACGACCCCTGGGAGTACGTTGAATGAATCCCTGTTGAAGTAAGAAGGGCTCGAACACCTCCTCAATAGTGTCCTTCTCTTCATTAAGGGCCGCTGAAATCGTCTCGACCCCCACTGGACCTCCATCAAACTTCTCAATGATGGCTTGAAGGAGATGACGATCCATAGGGATCAGCCCGCAGGGATCCACGCCCAGGCTGTCAAGGGCTTCGCGGGCATGCTGAGAGGTAATCACTCCAGAACCCTCTACCTGCACAAAATCCCGAACCCGACGTAAGAGTAAAATTGCAGAGCGCGGCTGGCCGCGGGCGCGTTTTGCCACTTCCTGAAGTCCATCTCTTTCAGCCGGAACCTTCAGCACGGACGCTGCCTTCTCGAGGATCACTAACAGCTCATCCTCATTGTAAAACTCAAGCCGTACGGAAATACCGAATCTACTGCGCAGAGCGGAACTCAATAGTCCACTGCGCGTGGTTGCGCCCACCAGTGTAAAGCGCTTCAGGGGTACATTCATGGTCCGGGCGGAGGGACCTTGGCCAATGACGAGATCCAGGCGGAAATCCTCCATAGCAGGATAAAGAGTCTCTTCCACTGCTCGGTTTAAGCGGTGGATCTCATCGATGAACAAAACGCCGCGTTCTTCCATGTTAGTGAGGATGGCCGCCAGGTCTCCGGCCCTTTCAACCATGGGCCCTCCTGTACGTTTGAACCCAACATCCAGCTCATTGGCTATTATGGCTGCCAGTGTGGTCTTGCCCAGGCCCGGTGGCCCGTATAACAGAACGTGGTCCATAGCCTCGTGTCTCCCACGGGCTGCTTGTATGGAGTATCTTAGTATCCTTTTGAGGGTTTCCTGACCCACAAAGTTTTCCAGCCGCCTGGGACGGAGATCTTCTTCAATCCGCCTGGCCTCTTCATCCTCAATCGCGGAAAATATTCCACGCTTTTTTAACGCATCAGTTGAAGCCATTCCGCTCGATTCCTTAGAGCAAGCCTGATCACATCCTCGAGTATCACGGGTTCTGAGTTATTTGACCGGAGATCATCTATAGCGCTTTGAACCGTCTTTTCAGCTTCCTTGCGACTGTAGCCCAGGTTAATGAGGGCCGAAATGGCTTCTTCCCGGATTGCGCGTACGCTAGGTCCGACCCGATCCATGGTTTCGGCCTCAGCCAGCATCCGCTGGGTGCCTATCTTATCCCGCAGCTCTACAACAAATCTTTCTGCAATCCGCTTCCCTACGCCGGGAATAGCCACCAACCGGGCAATATCCCCCCCAGCAATGGCATCAGCCAGCTCATCCGGACGTATTCCCGAAAGGACATTGCACGCCAAGCGGGGGCCACATCCCGAGACTCCGATCAGCAAGCGAAACATCTCCCGCTCCGTCCAGGAAGAAAACCCATAAAGCTCAAGGGTACTGTCCCGCATATGGGTATAAACATGTAGAAAAACCTCATCTCCCTCCCGTGGAAGCTGGTAAAAAGTTCCCAGTGTAATGGACACTAGATACCCCAGCCCGTTTACATCAACAATGACTTTGTCCGGCTGCTTTTGAGAGAGGTTACCTCGGATGTGAGCAATCATTGGTGGATGTCTCCTGAAAACCTTCTTTTCTCGCCCTCCAGGCTCCTGTGAGGTTCTCTCGTTCAGAAAGACCCAACACCCAATTACGGAAGCAGTTCTGCCTTTGGGAAGTCATAGCGATCTTTCTGACTGAATGCGACTTTGAAATTGGCCGGCATGAGCATGACAGATTGCCACCGCCAGAGCATCTGAGGCATCCAGGGAGAGAATCCGATCGAGTTGCAGCAGGGCACATACCATATACCGGATCTGTTCTTTCTCAGCTCTGCCGTATCCTGTCAGTGCCTTTTTAATCTCCATGGGAGAGTACTCGAAAACCTTTACCTGATGGATAGCAGCGGTGAGGAGCACGACTCCCCTGACCTGGCCCAGTTTTAATGCGCTCTGAACATTGCGAGCGTAAAAAGCCTCCTCAACGGCCATGGCATGGGGTAAATGAGCTTTGATTAACCTGGAGAGCTCCTCCTGGATATTCAAGAGCCGGCAGGGGAAGGCTCCCACCCCGGTTTTGATTGCACCATGCCCCACATGTGCTAGGCGACCGTTGGCATTCTCCACGATGCCGTAGCCTGTCATCCGTGAGCCCGGATCCACCCCCATAATGCGCATCAGATCCCCAACCCGGCACTTGGAGCCGGTTTCCCCCGATATTCATCAAGCACTTAGACGCTCCATCTCCTCATCGGAGATATCGAAATTGGCGTAAACCTTCTGGACATCATCGTTGTCCTCAAGAGCCTCCATGAGCCTGAGCATCTGCTCTGCTTCCTTGCCTTCCAGCTTGATGGTGCTAATAGGGATCATGGAGATATCGGCCAGCTCCATGGCAAGCCCAGCCTCTTGAATGGCGCGTTTGACCTGTTCAAAATCCTCTGGAGCGGTCAGAACTTCAAAGGTGGTTTCCTCATCACGAATGTCCTCGGCCCCTGCCTCCAGTGCAATCTCCATGAGCTGATCCTCGCTGACTGTTTCCTTATTCAGGACGATCAATCCTTTCTTATTAAACATCCAGGAAACAGAGCCAGTTTCACCCAGATTGCCGTTGTTTTTTGTAAAAAGCCGCCGAATATCGGATACCATACGGTTCTTATTGTCTGTCAGGGTTTCTAACAGAACGGCAGACCCCCCGGGACCGTAACCTTCATATGTTACCTCTTCGTATGCAATTCCTTCAAGTTCGCCAGTTCCCTTTTTTATTGCTCGCTCTATATTTTCCTTGGGCATATTCTCCGCTCGAGCTGCAGCTATGGCACTTCGAAGGCGAGGGTTTGCTATTGGATCGCCACCCCCCAGACGAGCAGATATTGTAATCTCCTTGATGAGTTTTGTAAAAATCTTGCCGCGCTTGGCATCCATGGCACCTTTTTTCCGTTTAATAGTAGACCATTTTGAATGTCCAGACATGCCCCATCACCGCCTTTTCTCAGTACTTATAATCCAATGATCATATCTCTCCTTGGATATTATAATTATTTTATATCAAATCAATAAAAGTTTTCAAGCTTATTCGAAGGATTTCGAATATATTGGTGAAAAAAGACGAAAATTACTGCCAAATATTTAACTTTATTATTCAAATATATAAAATTAATAAACATAATATTAGAGAAAACAATGGGGCTGGCGTTTATCGTTAATTAAACTAATGACAATCAGGAAAAATTAACTCATTAAAATTACCTGATTTTTAATTGGCCTTCGCGCAAGCATTATGATATAGTAGCATTATTTTGCGCATATGGATAAACTTTATTGCAAAGGTAAATATAAGGAAAGGGGAACAGAAATGGAAGAGCTTCTGGAGAGGATTCCTATTGGACTGGATAGAATCTTTGAATTTCATACCGCAGGCATGTTACCACCAAACAGGGTGATCTTTGGCTTCAAGGCCTCTGACCGTCTGGCTGAGGAGGCGGCCAAGCTTGCTAAAGGCAGGCTTTTACTGGTGAGCGACCAGGTTCTGACCAAGCTTGGTACAATGGCTAGAATTAAGGAAAGTCTGGAGGCGAAGGGTTATAGGGTCAGGGAATTTACCGAGGTCGAGCCTGAACCGCACATCGAGACAGCGGAGGCTTTGCATGCGCTTGCCAAAGCCGAGAAATTCGACATTATTGTTGGATTGGGGGGCGGCAGCGTCATGGATGTAACGAAGCTGACAGCCCAAACGGCAGTAACCGGCATATCCCCTCGCAACTACATGATAAAAAAGGCTTTTGCGGAGCGCCGGGGCCTGCCGATGATCCTCCTGCCCACGACATCAGGCACGGGCAGCGAGGTCAGCAGGAACATCGTGCTGGCAGTGGGCAAAGAAAAGCGCTTCGTGACCAGCCAGTATTATTACCCGGACATTGCCATCGTGGATCCCATATTAACCATTAGCATGCCACCAGGTTTAACGGCAACCACAGGCATAGATGCACTGAGCCATGCTATTGACGGAATGATGAACCTCAATGCCAGCCCAGTCAGCGACACCTTATGTCTCGGCGGCATCGAGCTGGTTGGCCGCTATCTCCGAAGGGCCGTGGCCGACGGCAAGGACCTGGAGGCCCGATATCACATGTCAATAGCGGCAACACTCAGCATGATGGGAATGACCCTCACCGGGGCGGTGTATTCGCACAGCGTATCAAACGTTCTATCCAGGTACAAGCCAGTGCCGCATGGCTTAGGCTGCGGCCTGGGGCTTCCTTATTGCATGGCCTATAACACGCCGGTTTTGGGAAAAAAGCTGGCGAAAATAGCTATCGCCCTTGGAGAGAGTACCTGGATGTTATCTCAGCGAGATGCGGCGGAGCAAGCGGTCAATGCTGTCATGCGCCTCACGAGGGACGTCGGTCTGCCCGTAACTTTACAAGAGGTCGGCGGGATCAAAGAAAGCGAGGTTGAAGAAATGGCCGACATTATGATAAAGCAATACCCCCGTCCATTCAATGCAAGGCCCATGGGTCCAGAGGAATCGGTCAAGCTATGGAAAAACATGTGGGTTGGAACGCCCATGGGGTACTGACTCCTGTTATTCCATTAAATGATTGAAAGGGCATGGTAATAAGAAACAAATTGAACGCTGGTAAATGAGCTTAAGTATTTCATAATTACAATACAGGAAAAAAAGGGGTATTAATTAGCATGCACTTGTTATGGATGACGGTCTCCTCCATTTAGCTCAAGTTTCTTTGTTTGATTTTTCCTAACGATTTTTATTTTCTTTTCAAAATTAGCCCTTCAGTATGAATATATGAACTCCTGCCACTGCCCTGGTGGACGTAAGGGCGAGTAAGCACCAACACTTGAATAAGTCCGACTCAGAAAATAGATTTTATTTCGATCCTACGGGGAGCATCCAGTCCCCCCTTTGCCATCTCCAGCGCCATCTTGATGCTGTGGTCCATGTTGTTATACCAGAACGCTCCGCAGCGGCCGAGAAGATGAAGGTTGGAAATCTTCTGGAGCCGATCCATTCCCTTTTTCAGCTCTGCCCGATAATTGACCTTGTAGATGGGATAGGTATGCTCCACCTTTTCCGGAAAAATGTCCAGGATCTCCCGTTCATCCAGAACCAGCTGGCTGGCAATGAGATGCTGGATGATCCGGTCGATCTTGAACTGAGGGTTCTTCCACATGAAGTTTCCCATCTTCGTGGAAAGTTCCACACAAATGCCGTGGCCTGTTTCGGGGACATTGTATGGGCTGAAGTGCAGAGGGATGGAAACTCGGTTGAACAGTATGTCATCGGTGCCGAAATAGCACCATTGAAAGTCCTGGAGAGGAGGATGATCGATGACCACGTTGTAGATCACGCTGCTCAGATACTCCAGGTCCAGTGAATCACCATAGCACAGATTGTATAACTCCGTTATGGGCGCTGACCACACCAAGTGGGACAACGACACTTGCCGATCATCTGAGAGCGTAACTTCCACAGCGCGGTTCCCTTCCCGGCGGATGCGGGTCACCGTCAATCCAGTGAGCACTTTGCACCCTCTCTGCTCAATATACTCTCGCTGCGCCTGGCAGAAAGCGGCGATACCTCCTTTTTTCGGGTAGAGAAATTGCATGGGCGCTTTAGGGGTACTGAAAAGGCTGATGAGGATTTTTGACAGGCTCCAGACCTGGTAACGCTTATCAATAATAGCCCGATCCAGGCCAACCCGGCCCCAGTCGGCGTGGAGTTCAGAGGGTTCATAGCCGATGAACTTGATGGTATAATTGCGGAAAAAATGTTCGTACAGTGTGCGCCCGTAGCGGGATACTACAAAGTCCCTGAATGTCTGCATCTGAGGGGATCGGATGCGAAAGATATCTAGTGATCCGAGGGCCATGATCATCAGAGGGAGACGAAAGATGGTTCCAAGCCGCAGCGGCCACATATGGTAACGTCCGTAAAACCAGACCTTGCTGTTGCGGTCAATGGTGAGGATGTTTTCCCCCAATACACGGCGAATGTAAGAATCTACTTCAGGATCGTCGGTGTGGAAACGATGAGGCCCGATATCAAAAACAATGTTGCGATAAATGAAGTTACGGGCCAGTCCGCCCACCTGGTGCTCCTTTTCCACAAGGACGACTTCGGCCCCTTGCTCCACCAACTGATGGGCCAAGGTTAAACCGGCAACACCTGCCCCAATAATGACGATAGGCCCTCTCATCTTCTATGTTGTTCCCAACAACCGTCTTTTTGATGAATATGATGAATAAATTTAGATTTGCTGCATTTCGCTACCAGACACAGCTCATTAAGTTAAACCTGCCAAGGCCAACAAGTCAAGCATCAAATCGATTTGGACTTATACTGATATCATTGCCGATAAAGGCGGACAAAAGATTGCCGTTGAAATTGAAACAGTCAAATTTGATTGGCGCGCGAACATTGAGAAAACCGCTGATAAAGGATTCAACAGCGTTATCATTGTTGCCTCAAGACTGACGCATACGAAAAGATTTCTTCAGAAGTGAAAGTTTCAGTTAATGGATTTATTGTGAGAGTGGTTCAAGCCCGGGATTTTGTCGTAAAGGGCTTTTGATACCCAAAAGATAGCGACCCCACCGATACCAGCTTATGGAAGCAAAATTTGAGTAAATAGAAGACTCTTTGACCTATTCCATTTTTTCATTAGAGAATCCTGGAATATCCTGAACACACGGCTATCCCAGGATTCTCTTGAGAAAGAGGAAGGTCAGTTCCCAATCTTCCTCTTTATCGGGGCGCTTGCCCCGGAAGTGGATGTGCTTGAGCATCTCGATATCCTCCTGCCGGAGATCGAGCTGCCTGGCTTTCCTTTTGGCCAGCCTCCTGAGGGATGGAGGTACCTCTGCCAGGGCCTCCTCTGTGATGGCCAGGTTGGTCTCTAACAGGTCTGCCACGGTGGTCCTCAACGCCTCTGCGAGCCGTTTGAGTACCTGACCAGATGGGTTTTTCTTCATTCCCTTCTCAATCTGCCAGATATACGGCGGGGAAACGCCGGAAGCCTGCGCAAGCTCAGCCACTCTAATCCCCTTAGCTGTTCTCAGCGATTTCAGCTTCTCTTTCAGTGACATGCCAATCTCCTTTCAATATTAACTATTGTACATCAATTCATTATCAATGGCAATTTTTTTGACAATCAATTATACAATAGTTTATAAATTAGTATATAAAAGCATTATCTCTAAAGGAGGTGCTGACCTTGTATTAACTCTATGATTTCTGTTTCACACATTCATCTTTCATTGACACGTTCGTCTGCTTGGTCATATTCCTTGGTATTGCCAGGATAGCCTTCTGGCAAATGGATACAGGGTTGAAAATTGCGGGCCTCCTGGTGGTTGGCCTCGCATTCCTCTTGACCATCTTCCTGATATGGTGGGCAGGAGAGCACAATTACAAAAAGTCTTGACAGTTCGCACTTGTTAACGAGCTTAGAAGAGCCGAAAAGCTCAGAGTCATCAATGTTGAAATCTTTGAAAAAGAAAAATGGTCTTTAGAGAAGCTGATCCGGTAATTGAAAAGTATTCAAAAAAAAATAACAGCCGCAAAGCCAAAGGCGGACGCAATTGTAACTGGCAGAATCCAGCAGAACGAAATGCCTGGCAATGAACACCTCTTACACCTGACCGCGATGCTTGTGAGCACTCGATCAGGCAAAGTTCTCTGGACAATCTCTTGGCAAGGCGCGGTGAAAATTTTTAAGCCAGAGTGGGTGTTCAAGAAAACAGCGCTTTTGATCTGCCTGGCACTCGCTGCAGGAATACTCGTTATCTATGCACGGCAGGAAGACAGCAAACACGCCGTGCAAGAAATTCACCATTATTGAGTGGTCTCAGAACGAAAGCTTTATAAACTTGGGCAGATTTCCCAACGCTATGAATGACGAAATGTTTTTGAGGAAACATCTTTGCGCCATACGGAAGCTGGAGAGGAAGCTGGACGATGTGAATAGGGAGCTATCCCGCATGATCTCTAAGATGAAGGAAAAAGACCAGGAATTCTAAAAAACCTTACTGCCTTTCCAGGCTTGTGTTTCAACTCAATGCAAGATCACTTCTTCTTCTGCGTGGCATTTATTAACACAAACCCAGCTCTCTTCTCAGGCGGTCAACTTCATAAACAGCCCGCCCTTCCCTTTTGTCCAGCTCATTTTGATGCTCAATATCCTTCAGAAGACTCTCCAACAGCGGGAAAAGCTTTGGGTCTTTAACAGCCTGCCGGGGAGTGTAGTTCTTGAGGACCGGTAGCGGCTCATCCACCCATTGGGAGTAATGGCGCTCAAGCATCTCGCTGATCAACTGATTTTGCACTTCATTGGGAACCTCATCAAGCGGCTCAACAGGGCGTCTCCTTTCGTATTCTTCCAAGGCCTGGCATGGATCCTGGATCTTGTCCGCCTGATGCTTGACAAGTCCCTTTAAGCACCCATCAACTATTTTCTTGACCTTATCCGCCCGCTCGCGGGACTTGCACCTGACGATCATCTTAGCAGGAGTGAAGGTAATGGTTGCCCGAACAATGGTTTCAATAGGCCCTTTGTCGTGGGGAACCACCCAATCAAAGACCCATTCCTTTTCAGTGCTCTCTCTCAGGGTAAACTCTTCAATGCCTTTCAGGGCTTTCAGGGCTTTCTCAAAGTCGAGTACTTTATAATGGAGATCCGCCAGTACCATCCGTTCCCCTTCCATGGTCATCAGCACAGGGTGGGAGAGCTCTCGCTGTCGCTGCAGGTGATACTGGAAGAAGAATTCTCCGTGCTTCCGGAAGAATGCGTTCATCGATATCGGTCTCCTGAACAAGCGGCCCCTGGAGGCCTTGTTTATCGCTTCTATCATACGGGGTTTTTCAATGGGCGGGAAGGGGATGGCGCTTCCCAATATCAAACTCACATCGTCTAGCCGGATGATTCGGGTGGCGAGAAGTGTCCAAATGATCAGAGTTTCAGTTGGTCTGCGTTCGGGAACCCAGTGTTCTTCGTCCGTAAAGACCTCCTTCACCCTGAAACCTTTCCCCTGCTCCACCGATTGCACTTCATAGAGCGAGATATGCGATTCCTGGAGAGGACTCAGCATCTTTTGTTCCAGGGAAGACAGCTTGCCGCCCCTTTTTTCTACAAAGCGGTCAAAAATGGTGCCTCCGTCGGAAAGGAGGTAGTCCAGCAGAAAGTAATTAGCAAAGCTCAACAGGGCAGTCTCATCAAGATCATCCTCCTCACCGGGGCTAGCAAAGTCCTCCATGGCTTTCTCCATCTCGTCTCGGAAATGTTTCCCGGCGAACTGCGTGGCTTTCTCAAACACTTTGGATAATGCCGTCTTATACTCCTCTGCCGGGGACAATGTCTCTCTATACTCCTTGACGAGGCAACACCTCTTATACTTCTTTCCGCTGCCACAAGGGCAGGGCGCATTTCTGCCCACTTTCATAATGCTCTCCTGTTAGCACCTGCCCCCAAGAAAATTGCAGCATTTTCCGGCATCAAGGATTCACAGGTGCATTGACGATACAGCCAGCGTTTTTATAGTCCTATTTTGCCAGCAACCTCGCGCATCCCCATGATGACATCGGTGACAAGGTCCTTTAATTCCATCCCCAGCATGGTGCTTCCTTTTTCAATGACCGAGCGGTTTACGCCGGCAGCAAAGGATTTGTCCTTCCATTTCTTCATCACAGACTTTGCTTCCAGGTCTGCCACACTCTTTGATGGCCGGATAATGGCAACCGCTGTGATAAGCCCTGTCAGTTCGTCAACGGCATAGAGCATCTTCTCCATCATGGTTTGCGGCTCAACATCACTGCATATGCCCCAGCCGTGAGAAACAGCGGCTCGTATGTATTGCTCCGGCCAGCCTCGCTCCTCTAAAATCTCCCGGGTTTTTCTGCAGTGCTGATCTGGAAACCGTTCATAGTCCAGGTCATGTACCAGTCCAACGATTCCCCATTTTTCCTCATCTTCGCCCATCTTCCGGGCCATGTAGCGCATCACTCCCTCAACAGTGTAAGCGTGCTTGAGGAGAGTCTCGCTGTGGTTGAATTCTTTGAACAATGTCAATGCTTCCTCGTATGTTGGGATGTGCTCCGCCATCTTACAGACCCTCTTTTTTCAGTTCTTCGTATATCATTTCAACGTCTGGGCCTAACCGCTCAGCCCGAGGCCACTGGAGGCATGGAAACTGAATCTCTTTGGTGGCCTGTTCTGGAGAGAGGCCGCGGGTTAAACAATCTTTTACTTGGTTGCGCAGATCGGTGAGGCACTTTCTGAATTCTCCAAGATCCTTTTTGGTAGCGATAAATCCGTGGCCCGGGACGATGGTCTCGATATCCATCGCCTCGACCCTTTCGAGAGTTGCGATCCATCCGGCACTGCTGCCGAAGATGGGCGGGAAGATGTGGTTGAAAAGGAGGTCTCCCGCAAAAAGGATCTTCTCCTTGGGGAGATAAACCATGGTGTCACCATGCGTATGGGCCACCCCGGGGTGAATGAGCTCAATGGTGCGCCCATCAAAGTGCATGCTCATGCGGTCCCTAAAAGTTATCTGTGGTGGTATTACAGTTGTTTCTTTAATGTCCGGGGCCAATTGGGGGAAGCGCTCCGCGTATGACTTCAGCATAGCCTGCCCCTGGGAAATGAGTGCCTCGCGCACAGTTTCGTGGGCGATAATAGTGCCGGGAGGGGAGAACGCCTGGTTGCCGAACACATGATCACCGTGATGGTGGGTGTTGACAAGGTAACTGACAGACCTTTCAGTAACCTGGCCCATGTGTTCCGCCAACTGGCGGCCTGTGCCGGGACTGATCAGTGAGTCAATGACCAGCACCTGGTCGCCGGCCACAATCACACCCGCATTTGGGCCTCCACCCTCCGGAGGGATGACGGACATGATCAGCGCCCACATGTCAGGTGCCACCTCGATAAATCCTGTTTTTGAATGAGTGGGCATCTGCAAACCTCCTTGTGAGTTATTGACAAACCATTATCTGGATCCAACGTTATTCTGAGGCTACTTCACCAGGTTGATAAAAAGATTAGAAGTGCCACTCCTCCTCGCATACAAGCTGATCCAAAGGCAATCTGTTGGCGGTCTCGACGAAGGGATTGCCTGCTGGATAGCCCAGGGGCGTGAGCGCCACAACCTGGGACTCATCCGGCATTTTGAGAAATCTTTTTATGCCCGAGTTATCAAAGGAGCCGATCCAGCATGTGCCCAGGCCTTCGGCTCTGGCTGCCAGGGTGAGATGATCTACGGCGATGGCAACGTCCACCAGCATGGAAAAATTCCCCATATATCCGCCATAGTTGTATCGATTGTCCCTGCCACAGGCGACCACCACCGCTGGGGCTCGAGATACGAAGGACTGACCATTGCACAGGGGGACGAGCTGCTTCTTTCGGCTTTCATCGCGAATAAGAATAAACCGTGCAGGCTGGGTGTTGCCTCCGGAAGGAGCAATTCGGGCCGCATTCAAGACTCGGTTCAAAACATCTTCAGGAATGCGATCAGGCTTGAATGACCTCACAGAGCGGCGCGTATTGATCACTTCATAAAAATCCATGGGGAAGCCCTCCTATCTGAATTATGAAACTTGCTATTTATTTTTGCCCCAAAAGACATCTTTGGTCAAGAGAAAATGCTGGCATAAAGATATATGAACACATCAAGGTCTTTTTTCTCCTGATTACCATCCTTTTGCTCCCTAAATCTCGCCCATAGTTCTGCAAGCCACTTTTCTGAATTGCTCTTCCACCAAAACAATGTGGAAAGGGTATAGAAATTTGGAATTGACTCAACATAAAAATCCTGAAATTACTATAATGAAAGATTAACTAATTTATTGTCCCATTCGGGGAATGGGAGAAAAACCCTCGCCTTTAGGCGAAGACTTTAGTATGCTTGCGGTA